>NZ_CAXUCH010000233.1:3374-6632 GCF_964249325.1 uncultured Mycobacterium sp.
GGTCCGGACGCGGCAACCGTCTGCACCACTGCATAGCCGCGGGCCAGGGTGGCGGCCGGGCCGAGCGCGCCAAGACGGGCCCCCAGATGGCCGATACCTTCGCTCTCCGCGTCGACCAGCCGCGAGATATCGCGGCGCAGCGCCGACCGGGCGCGGTGGATCTCGTCGGCGCGCGTCCGCATTGCCGTCATCGGCTCGGCTAATACCGGACGGCTACGCAGCGAAGCCAGCGCGCGTTCTTCGCGGGCCACCCAACTACGCAACGCATGAGCGCTGCGGCGACGCAGGTCGTCAATCAATGCCTGTTCCGCGACGGTATCCGGGACGATCTTCTTCGCCGCGTCGGTGGGGGTGGCAGCACGCAGATCGGCGACCAGATCGCACAGCGGGTTATCGGGCTCGTGCCCGACCGCGCTGACCACGGGAGTGCGGCACCCCGCGATCGCGCGGCACAGCGTCTCGTCGGAGAACGGCAACAAGTCCTCGACACTGCCGCCGCCGCGGGCCACCACGATGACGTCCACCTCGGGGTCGGCGTCCAACTCACGCAGCGCCTCGACGATCTGCGAAACGGCGTTGGGTCCCTGCACAGCGGTGTTGCGCACCGCAAAGCGCACCGCCGGCCAGCGGGCGGCGGCCACGGTGGTCACGTCGTGTTCGGCCGCGCTGGCGCGGCCGGTAATCAGCCCAATCACGTTTGGCAAGAAGGGAATTGGCCGCTTCAGTCGTGGGTCGAACAGTCCCTCGGCGTCCAGCAACCTGCGCAGCCGCTCGATGCGTGCCAGCAGCTCGCCGATCCCGACGGCGCGGATCTCACTGAGCCGCAACGAAAATGTGCCGCGTACGGTGTAAAACGTCGGCTTGCCACACACCACCACCTGGGTGCCTTCGGCGAGTTTCACCGGCGCGCCCAGCACCAGATCCCGCGGACAGGTCACACTCAGCGACATGTCGGCCGCGAGATCACGCAGCACCATGAACACCGTCTTGGAGTCGGGCCGGATGTTGATCTGAGTCAGCTGACCCTCGACCCAGACGGTGCCCAGCCTGTCGATCCAGCCCGCGATCCGCACGGCCACTGCACGCACCGGAAACGGGTTCTCCGGAGAATTCGCCGGCTGGTCCGGCACCGCTCGGCTCACTTCGCGTTCGCGCGGGTGATCCTGTTGGCGAGCAGCGTCTGGAACGGTGCACGCGCCTTGGTGGCCTCCTCATAGGCCAGCAAGGCCTCGAGTTCTTCCACGTCCAGCGAGTGCAATCTGGCTCGCAGCTGAGCCAGGGTCAGCGTCTCGTAGTCAAGCTCGGCAGCCACGGGCGGCACCGAAACGGTGGCTTTGGGTGTCGGCTTCTTCGTGGCGGGTATCGACTTGGTCGGCGGCTCGGGCGCGGTACCGGATTCACGGTTATTCTCCGCCGCGTCCGACACCGAATACAACGCGAAGCGTCCCTCGGCCCGGCGCTCGCTGTCGGCGGTGTCGATCCTGGACGTAGGTGCCTCGTCGGTCGCCTCGAGGAGGTCCTCGTCGAAGGTGGCCCACTCCGGCTGCTCGTCTTTCGGCGGAAAGATCGTCTCCAGCGTGGCGTCGCCCTTGATGGCCAGCTCGGCCAGGTTCTGCTGGAAGCGCATCACGATGTGCGCCGCCGTGCTGGCCAGCGTCATCGGATACATCAGGATGGTCCGCGGCAGTTTCCTGGTTTCCTCGACGGCGAGCGTGGCAGCGCCTACTAGCAGCCGAATCCCATACGGTGCGGTAGCCATGCGTTCCAGCCTGCCCTAAGCGGCGGTCAAGTCCAAGCCGACGGCGCGACCTGGCGGCCCTGCATCGGCAGAAAGTACGCTGGCTGCCATGCCGCCGACCGTCAACATGGGGATCCCGGGCGCCGCGGCCTCAGCGGTCGACCACTCGACGGGTAAGCGGGTGCTGTTGGCCGAGCCGCGCGGGTACTGCGCCGGGGTGGACCGCGCCGTCGAGACGGTCGAGCGTGCGCTGGAAAAGCACGGCCCACCGGTCTACGTCCGACACGAGATCGTCCACAACCGGCACGTAGTCGAGACCCTGGCCAAGGCCGGCGCAGTGTTCGTCGACGAAACCGACGAGGTGCCCGAGGGCGCCATCGTGGTGTTCTCCGCGCATGGAGTGGCACCAAGCGTCCACGCCTCGGCCGCCGAGCGGCAGCTGCAAGTCATCGACGCCACCTGCCCGCTGGTCACCAAGGTGCACAACGAGGCCAAGCGCTTCGCCCGCGACGACTACGACATCCTGCTCATCGGCCATGAGGGCCACGAGGAAGTCATCGGAACCGCCGGCGAAGCCCCCGACCACGTGCAGCTGGTCGACGGGCCGGGCGCCGTGGACAAGGTGACGGTCCGCGACGAAACCAAGCTGATCTGGTTGTCGCAGACCACGTTGTCCGTCGACGAGACCATGGACATCGTCGAGCGGCTGCGCCAGCGGTTCCCCAACCTGCAGGACCCGCCCAGCGACGACATCTGCTACGCCACCCAGAACCGGCAGGTCGCGGTCAAGGCGATGGCACCCGAATGTCAGCTGGTGATCGTCGTCGGCTCGGCCAACTCGTCCAACTCGGTGCGGTTGGTGGAGGTGGCGCTTGGCGCTGGCTCACGGGCCGCGCACCTCGTGGACTGCGCCGACGACATCGACCCGGCCTGGCTCGACGACGTCACCACGGTCGGTGTCACGTCCGGCGCGTCAGTGCCCGAGATACTGGTGCGGGGTGTGCTGGAACGGCTGGCCGAATACGGCTACGACGTGGTGCAGCCGGTGACCACCGCCAACGAGACCCTGGTGTTCGCGTTACCGCGCGAGATCCGCCCCGCCCGGGCCTGAGGGCGAACAGACACAAACCGGCCGTGATCGGCGTCGATTTGGGTGCTTTGCGGTCTGCTCGGGCCGGAAATCAGATGTCGTACTCCCAGGACTCAGCCGCCGATTTGGGCGTTCTTCGGGGGCGGGTGCCGGGGTCCAGGTCGGCCTCCTCCTTGCGGCCTGCTCCCCGATAGCGGACCCGTGAAATGGGGTGGTGTGTGGCACCGGTGGCACTGGCTGCGTTCGACGCTGTGCGACGGCGCGGGGGCGGCTCGTAGGGGTCTATGGGCTCGTATGGGTCGAAGCAGCTACTGTCCGTAGGCGGCCGCCCGTTCCGCACGTGCGGGTCGCGACGGATTTCCCGCGGCGGTTGACCGCGAAGGTCGGGCTCACGCGGCGGACGCGGACGGCGGCGGGGGGTGGCTGGCGG
>NZ_CAXUCH010000234.1:0-6613 GCF_964249325.1 uncultured Mycobacterium sp.
TCGGCCTCAACGTCGTCATCGGGGTTGTCCGACTTGTTCAGCAGCGACCTGTGGACTCAGTTCGGGCCCAACGCCACTATGTGGAACACCATCTTCGCGTCCGGGTTCTACATGCCCAGTCAATCGATCGGCGCTTTCACCAGTCTCTTCGGCGGTGCGGCCGGATCGGCGGCTGGCGAAGCGGCCGGTGCGGCGGCCGGTGAGGCTGCTAGTGGGCTGGGTGCGGCTGCCTCGGAGCTGCCGGGCGTCGCGGGCTTGGGCGGCCTCGGTTCTGCGGTGTCGGCGGGGATGGGGCAGGCGGCCTCGATCGGGCCGCTGTCGGTGCCGCCGAGCTGGGCTGCGGCGTCTCCGGCGCTAAGCCCGCTGAGCTCGGCGTTGGGCACCGCTCCGCTTAGCGCTCCGCCGGCTGTGGCGACCGGTCTGCCCGGGATGCCGCTGGCCAGTGCAGCCGGAAACGGCGTGAGCGCCGCTCCCAAATACGGCTTCCGACCCACGGTGATATCTCGCACACCCGCTGCCGGGTGACGAAAGGAGGAAAGCGCATTACATGACAACGGAATTCGTTCTACTCAACCAGTTCAAGTAAGGAGACAAGAAGATGCCTATGCGTTTTATGACTGACCCGCACCAGATGCGGTCAATGGCAGGTCGTTTCGATGTACACGCCCAAGCTGTGGAAGACGGGGCTCGCAAGATGTGGGCGTCGTCGCAAAACATTGCGGGTGCAGGCTGGAGTGGGTCTGCGCAGGCCACCTCCTACGACACGATGGGCCAAATGAATCAGGCGTTTCGCAACATCGTCAACATGCTGCAGGGCGTGCGCGACGGGCTGATCCGTGATGCCAACAACTACGAGCAGCAAGAGCAGGCTTCGCAGCACCTGCTGAGCAGCTAACCGCTACAAGCTTTCTCAGGTTAGGAGAAGATCATGGCGATCAACTGCGAGTTCGGCGACGTGGACGCCCACGGCGCCGGAGGAGCCCGGGATCGGCGAGCAGCTAACCCGCCGAACATCGAGCGCCAGGTGCACAAGGCCTGTGGGGACATCAATGCAGCAGTCACCGAGGCGCTGGAGACCTTAGCCGGGCTGACGCTCACTCAGGCCGACGCGTTCGGCGTGGCGCGCGTGCAAACGGCGCTGTACCGAGCGCGTCAGGCCAACCACCTGCTGGGTCAAATGGTGGGCACTCCGATCGAGCGCCGACAGCCGTGGGCGCACTATCGCTCGCGTCTGGGCGACAAGGTCTTGCAGCATCTGTCGGTGCGCGCCGACAAACACTCGGCGGGAGCAGCGGCCGAAGGCCGGCACAAGCGCCAAATAGCCTGACGCCAAAAAGATCCTGGTCCTTGCGATACCAAATAAATTGCAAGGCAATACTTTACGACAAGGGAGCAAAAAAATGACCATTAACTACCAGTTCGGCGACGTCGATGCCCACGGTGCCACCATTCGCGCCCAGGCCGCGGCGTTGGAGGCCGAGCACCAGGCGATCATCCGTGATGTGCTTGCCGCTGGGGACTTTTGGG
This sequence comes from uncultured Mycobacterium sp., assembly GCF_964249325.1. NCBI lineage: Bacteria > Bacillati > Actinomycetota > Actinomycetes > Mycobacteriales > Mycobacteriaceae > Mycobacterium > uncultured Mycobacterium sp. The sequence continues at coordinate 1,528 of NZ_CAXUCH010000234.1, forward strand.
GTGGCGCCGGGTCGACGGCATGCCAGGAGTTCATTAACCAGTTGGGACGTAACTTCCAGGTGATCTACGAGCAGGCCAATGCGCATGGCTCCAAGGTGCAAACCGCCAGTGCCAACATGGCGAGCACCGACAGCGCCGTCGGTTCCAGCTGGGCGTAGCCCGATAGCACAGCTCCTCCTCAAGCCGCCAAAGGCCCGGCATCGTCGCCGGCCCTGACAACAGAGCGTAGGCGCGGCAGCCCTCTACTGCCGCGCTTGCGCGACCGTCGCCAACCACGGATGCACACAGTGCATCGAGAAGGGATAGCCATGAGCAGGCCAGCCGTCGAGCTCCGCGATTTCGGTGCCAGGCCTTCGTTGATCCATCTGTCTCAGTTGTTGCGTGCCCCCGTGGTGACGCCGTCCGGCGAGGCGGTGGGCCGGGTGGACGACATCATTGTGCGGCTACGGGGTACAGATACCTATCCGCTAGTCACTGGCATCGTGGCCGGGGTGGGCGGCCGACGGGTGTTCGTCGGAATGGGAGCTATCCACCGACTTGAGCCAGAACGAGTAAACTTGGCGCACAACGAGATTGACTTGCGTCGGTTCGAGCGCCGGCATGGCGAGGTGCTGCTGAGCGCCGATGTGCTCGGCTATCGGCTGATTGACGTGGCTGCGGGCGAGTTGGTGCGCGCCTACGACGTCGAGCTCGAGGACAGCGCGGATGGCTGGGTGTTGGCGCGCCTGGATACTCGTCGCCCGCCGCGGCTGTTCGGGTTGTTGAAAACGCCCGGTGGGCATGCATCGCGCGACTGGAAGGCGTTCGAACCGCTAATCGGGCATGGCCAGTCAATGGCGGTGCGTCGCGTTTCTGGGCGGGTTGGCGCACTCAAACCAGCCCAAATCGCCGACCTCCTCGAAGCCGCCGACCGGGTGGAGGGCGGAGAAATCCTCGATCGAGTGCGCAGCGATCCCGAGCTTGAAGCAGACGTTTTTGAGGAGCTCGACCCCGACAAGGCCAGTCGGCTGCTCGACGACATGCCCGACAAAGAAGTCGCCGCCTTGCTCAGCCGGATGCGCGCCGACGACGCCGCTGACGCGATCATCGACCTGCGTCAGTCGCGGCGGCGCCGAGTTTTGGAGTTGATGCCAGCGCCGCAGCGAACCAAGGTCATCACCCTCTTGGGGTTTAACCCCCAAAGCGCAGGCGGCTTGATGAATGTCGACGTCGTCTCGTGTGGGGTCGGGGCAACGGTGGGAGAGGCGCTCGCTGTGATCGGCACAGCGCAGGGCGTACAGCCGGAGGCGCTTCTGAAGATGCATGTTCTCAACGAGCACGGCCGGCTCACCGGCGTGGTGTCGGTAATCACCTTGTTGCAGGCCGAGCCTACGGAAGGGGTTGCTGCATTGATGGATTCGGACCCGGTCCGGGTAACGCCGGACGCCGATCTGGCCGACGTCGCGGTGCTGATGGCCGACTACGACTTGCACACCATCCCGGTCGTCGACGAGGAGGACCGGGTGCTGGGCGTCGTCACCGTCGACGACGTGCTCAAGGTCACCATCCCCGACGACTGGCGTCGACGAGAGCCCGGCCCACGCCCGGTGCGGGAACCGGTTTCGGCGATCAGCGACTCGACCACCGGTGTCGAGGGTGGTGAATGGCTATGACCACCCTGGACCGTGACACCATTGACACCGCGTCGCCGGCGCCGCCGCTCACCGCAGTCCTGGACACCGCGCATGTCGGCGACATCGAGGGTGCCCTGGGCCGAATCAGTATCAGCGACACCGGCCGTCCGCGGACGCTGAAGGCAAGGCTGGCAACGATGCTGGCGATCATCGGACCCGGCTTGATCGTTATGGTCGGCGACAACGATGCCGGAGGTGTGGCGACCTACGTACAAGCAGGGCAGAACTATGGTTACAGCCTGCTCTGGGTGCTGGTGTTGTTGATCCCTGTCCTAATTGTCAACCAGGAGATGGTGGTTCGGCTCGGCGCGGTCACCGGCGTGGGGCACGCGCGGTTGATCAACGAAAGGTTCGGCCGCGGCTGGGGCTGGTTCTCCGTCGGTGACCTGTTCATACTGAACTTTCTGACACTCGTCACCGAATTCATCGGCATCACGTTGGCGGCCGACTACATGGGTATCCCTCGATATGTAGTGGTCCCGTTCGCGGCGATTGCACTGATCGCCATCATGACCACCGGCAGCTTTCGCCGCTGGGAACGGGCGATGCTGGTGTTCATCGGGATCACGCTGCTGCAAATCCCCATGCTGCTGATGTCCCATCCAAACTGGGGCCACGCGGCGAAATCCTTCGTGGTCCCCGGCGTAACCGGCGGAGTGACGTCGGAAGCGGTGCTGTTGGTTATTGCCATCGTCGGCACCACGGTCGCCCCTTGGCAGCTGTTCTTCCAGCAGTCCAACATCGTCGACAAGCGCATCACGCCACGCTTCATCGGCTATGAGCGAGCCGATACCACGCTGGGTGCCTTCGTCGTGGTGATCGGGGCGGCGGCATTGATGATGACCGGTGACTGGGCAGCCCGTGCGACCGACACCCGGGGGCAGTTTCTTGACGCCGGCGCGCTCGCGCACCTGCTCGGCCAACACAGCGACGTTCTCGGCTCGGTGTTCGCGATCGTGTTGCTCGACGCATCGATCATCGGGGCCGCCGCGGTGACGCTGGCCACCAGCTATGCGTTCGGTGACGTGTTCGGGCTCAAGCACTCCCTGCACCGCGGCTTCGCCGATGCGAAACCGTTCTACCTGTCCTACACCGGGATGGTGGTTGTCGCCTCGGTGATCGTGCTCATTCCGGGCGCGCCGTTGGGGTTGATTACCACTGGTGTGCAAGCGCTTGCCGGACTACTGCTGCCCAGCGCTACCGTCTTCTTGTTGCTGTTGTGCAACGACCGGGAAGTGCTGGGCCCCTGGGTGAACCGCCCCTGGCTCAACGTGGTGGCCGGTGTGATCGTCGGTGTGCTCTTGCTCTTGTCCGGGGTATTGATGGCGACAACGGTTTTCCCGACGCTCGACATCGTCTCGCTTGCGGACGACCTCACGATCGGGCTTGGCCTCTGCGCCGCAGTCACTTTCGGCGTATTGCGGTGGTCCAACCGGCGATGGCCGAAACCGCCGTTACCGGAACAACTGTCCTGGGCATTGGCCGGAGCGGACCGGGCCACGTGGCGGATGCCGCCGCTGACCCTGCTGGAGCCGGTTACCTGGTCGGTCGGGACTCGGCTGGGCATGCTGGCTCTCCGTGGATATCTCGTGGTCGGGGCGATCCTGCTGCTGGTCAAAGCCGTCCAGCTCGGTAGCGCCTGAGCCTGCCGCGCGTCTACACGGTAACTACAGAAAAAGGAGAAATCATTATGTTCATCATTCGGCTTCTTAATGGAGAGGAAGTCCGCGCCACCGACGGAGCGGAGCTGTCGATCAACCACGACACCGGAGTGGTTACCGTTTCTCGGGTCGAAGGATTCGAGGAAGTCACGACGCACTACTCGCCGTCGGCCTGGGAAGTGGTGACACACCGCGTGCGCGCCAGCCGGCCAATGATTTCGATGGCCCGCTAACGAGGGGTACCCGCACCCTGTTACCGGGGGCAGAGACGCTTCCGTGCAGTAACGGCTCGTCGCTCATCGGGTGGAAATCTCCCCACGTGGAGACGGTCGAATAGCGCTGCCCCACAAGCAGGGCCAGGCTCATGTCGTCGCGGCGCCGCGTGATCAGCATGCGCATCACATGCTTTCAGCGAGTTTGAGTTAAGGAACGTTTGTGACCACTTTGGCTGACGGGCAGAAATGTCGCCGTCACTTTCCCGATGCGTTTAAGCGGGCTTTGCTCGGGAAGCCTCTGATCACCGACCAGCTGCAGCACGAGCGATTGTCGAACCGTGTCGCACTTGACGCGCTCTCACCGGACGCGATCTCATCAAACCGCCTACGGTCCTGAGGAGATCATGGTCGAACTGCTGGCGGCTGCAGGGATGGGCGCATTCTCGTTGTTGCTTCCGATCACGGGCGTCATCGCCATGCGCATAATCGCGACCGGCGTCGCCGTGCTAACGATGTATCTGTTGGTGCAGTCAACAGTACTGTTAGTTAACGGATTCCATGCCCAGCACCGCCCATTGACATTGCTTGGACCGCCATCACAGCGCTAGCGGTGTTCGCGCCTGCGGCCGGGAAGTCCAAAACCAATAGGGGGCTGCACAATAGCCTGGTGACTGGTGGTGCTGGGCCGACCCGGTCGCCAGCTACGCGCTCACGTTCTATGCCTTGCGCGAAGTGAAAGAGATTCTCTTCGCCGAGACAGCTCGCACCGAATTAACCTCAAGACCGGTGGCTCGGTTAGTTAGCCGCAACCGACATCGGGTCGTCGTGTTACCGCGGCATTGGATCAGTTTTGCAACTTCTTGCCTGAGTCTCGGGTCGACGCTGGGCGTCGAGTGGCTTTTGCATGTGATCTACCTAACGAAGATGAAATTTCACGACAGGCCGGCCGATGAAGTGAAGGCTGGTTTACGTATCGATTACGTGAAGTGAACGTAACACACACAATGCACACGCAGCATGGTCGCGACAGCAGGGGCGCGGCTGTGACAAGGACCACACCAAGTGGTCACTACAGCAGCGTGATTCGAGATGCAAGCAATGAACTGAAACTGATGCGCGAAGACGTTTCAGATCTTTTTGGCAGGGAGTAGACAGGGTCGCTTGGGAGAGTTGTCGGTGCACGTTTTTGCGAACTCTCTTGGCGCCAAGAGTTTTCGGCTCGCCCGCGTGGCAACAGTGATGCGCCGGCGTCGGATTATTGACTAGAGGTTGAGGGCATGGATTTCGGGGCGTTACCACCGGAGATCAACTCTGGCAGGATGTATACGGGCCCGGGCCCTGGGCCGTTGCTAGCTGCGGCCGCCGCCTGGGACGGGCTGGCAGCAGAGTTGGCGTCGACGGCGTCCGCTTACCACTCGGTGATCTCGGGCCTTACCAGCGCGTAGTGGGTCGGCCCGGCGTCGGCGTAGATGGCGGTGGTGCTGAGCTGGGCGTGGCCGAGCCAATTCTGCACCAGGTTGAGTGGGGTGCCGGCAGT
>NZ_CAXUCH010000235.1:0-6611 GCF_964249325.1 uncultured Mycobacterium sp.
GGGGACGCATGTGCGCCGGCGGGGTGGGGCCGCGTCCCTCCAAGCCGCGGCGGCGTTGCCCGCCTGAGCCGACGGGCGGGCCCTTCTTGGTGCCGGGTTTGCGTACTGCACCGCGGCGGCGCGAGTTACCGGCCATTACTTGTCGTCATCGCCGACCAACGACCACTGCGGGCCGTCGGCGGTATCGGTGACCTCGATGCCGGCTTTTTTCAGCCGATCGCGAATTTCGTCGGCCAGTGCCCAGTTTCGTTGTTCGCGGGCCTTTACCCGTCGCTGCAGTTCGGCCTGCACCAACACGTCGAGGGCCGTCAGCGCGGCCGACGTCTCGTCGTGGGACTCCCAGCGTTCGTCGAGCGGGTCACAGCCGAGGATGCCCATCATCGCGCGGATCGCGCTGGCGTTGGCCAGGGCCGCGTCGTGGTCGCCGGCGTCCAGTGCCCGGTTGCCTTCCGTGCGTGCATGGTGGATCTCGGCCAGCGCTTTCGGCACCGACAAGTCGTCGTCGAGCGCTTCGGCGAACCGGGGAGTCCAGCAGCCGGGAACCACGGTGCCGACCCGGCGTCGTACTCGGTGCAGAAAGTCCTCGATGCCGACATAGGCGTTGACGGCGTCGTGCAGCGAGGTCTCGGAGAATTCCAGCATCGAGCGGTAGTGCGCGCTGCCCAGGTAGTACCGCAGCTCGGCGGGCCGCACACGGTCGAGCATGGCCGGAATCGACAACACGTTGCCCAGCGACTTGCTCATCTTTTCGCCGCCCATGGTGACCCAGCCGTTGTGCAGCCAGTAGCGGGCGAACCCGTCGCCGGCGGCGCGGGCCTGCGCGATCTCGTTCTCGTGGTGTGGGAACACCAAATCCATTCCGCCGCAATGGATATCGAAATCCGCACCGAGATACTCGTGCGCCATCGCCACGCACTCGGTGTGCCAGCCCGGACGCCCGCGGCCCCACGGCGTGGGCCAGGACGGCTCACCGGGCTTGGCGCCCTTCCACAAGGTGAAGTCGCGTTGGTCGCGTTTGCCGGTGGCCACTCCCTCGCCTTGATGGACGTCGTCGATCCTGTGCCCGGACAGCTGGCCGTATTGGGGGTAGCTGAGTACGTCGAAGTAGACGTCGCCGTTGCCGGTGTAGGCGTGGCCGGTGTCGATCAACCGCTCGATCAGCTCGACCATCTGGGTGATGTGCCCGGTGGCGCGCGGTTCCGCGGATGGCGGCAGTACGCCCAGCGCGTCGTAGGCGGCGGTGAACTCGCGCTCGTAGGTGGCCGCCCACTCCCACCACGGGCGGCCGGCCGCGGCTGCTTTGTTGAGGATCTTGTCGTCGATATCGGTAACGTTGCGAATAATTGCGACCTCGTAGCCGCGCGCGAGCAGCCAGCGGCGCAAGATGTCGAAGGCCACCGCGCTGCGGACGTGGCCGATGTGCGGCAGGCCTTGGACCGTGGCGCCGCACAGGTAAATCGAAACGTGGCCAGGCCGCAGCGGAACGAAATCACGCACGGCACCGCTCGCCGTGTCGTGTAGCCGCAGGTGGGCGCGATAGGTCACGACGTGCCAGCTTACCTGCTGGTCAGCACCACCAGCGCGGTGGCGATGGCCGCCAGCCCTTCCCCGCGCCCGGTGAGGCCCAGACCGTCGGTGGTGGTGGCCGACACCGACACCGGCGCCCCCAGCAGCCCGGACAGCAGCTGCTGGGCCTCGGCACGCCGGGGCCCGACCTTGGGTCGGTTGCCGATCACCTGGACGGCGGCGTTGCCGACCCGATAGCGGTTGGCCGTGAGCAAGTCGCGAACGTGGCCGAGCATGCCGGCACCACTGACGCCGCGCCAGCGCGGATCGTCGACTCCGAACACTTCACCGATATCGCCCAGACCGGCCGCCGACAGCAAAGCATCACAGAGCGCATGCGCGGCGACGTCGCCGTCGGAATGCCCGGCGCAGCCGTCGGCGTCGGGAAAAAGCAGCCCCAGCAGCCAACATGGCCGCCCCGGCTCGATCGGATGCACATCGGTGCCCAATCCGATGCGCGGCAGCACGTTCACCGGCCGACGATCGCTTGAGCCAACAACAGGTCCAGTCGGGTGGTGATCTTGAACGCCAGCGGGTCGCCATCGACCACCTGCACTTGGGCGCCCAGATGCTCAACGACGGAGGCGTCGTCGGTGAAATCGCCCGACTCGGCGCGTTCGTAGGCGCGCAACAGCAGCTCGGTAGCGAATCCCTGCGGGGTCTGCACGGCCCGCAGGCCGGCTCGCTCCGGCGTTCCCAGCACTACCCCGTTGGCGTCGACAGCTTTGATAGTGTCCGACACCGGCAATGCGGGCACAACCGCGGGATGGCCGGCACGCAGCGCCTCCACGACGCGCACCACAAGCTGCGGCGGTGTCAGCGCCCGCGCGGCGTCGTGCACCAAGACATAGTCGGGCTCGCCGGCGGCGGCCAGTGCCATGTTCACCGATTGACTGCGGTTAGCACCCCCGGCCACAACGGTGGCCAGATGGCCCAAGATCAGCTTGCCCTGGTCGGTGCGATCAGGTGGCACCGCCACCACCACGTGGTCGACAACCTCGGAGTCGAGCAAGCCGACCACGGCCCGCTCCACCAAGGTGCGTCCGTCGAGGTGAAAGAAAGCCTTCGGAACACCGGCGGCTAGCCGTTCCCCCGCCCCGGCAGCGGGGACCACCGCGACTACCGTGTCCGTCACCGCTGCCCCCGGGGACGTTTAGGACGCGGCGGCCAGAACCTCGTCGAGAATGGTCTCCGCCTTTGCGTCGTCGGTGTTTTCGGCCAGGGCCAATTCACCGACCAGAATTTGCCGGGCCTTGGCGAGCATGCGCTTCTCGCCGGCCGAGAGACCGCGCTCTTGGTCGCGGCGCCACAGGTCGCGCACCACCTCGGCCACCTTGTTAACATCGCCGGAGGCAAGTTTCTCCAGATTGGCCTTGTAGCGGCGCGACCAGTTCGTCGGTTCCTCGGTGTGCGGGGCGCGCAGCACCTGGAAAACCTTATCGAGGCCTTCCTGTCCGACCACATCGCGGACGCCGACGTATTCGGCGTTCTCGGCGGGCACCCGAACTGTGAGGTCCCCCTGCGCCACCTTCAAGACGAGATATTCCTTCTGTTCCCCTTTGATGGTTCGGGTTTCGATCGCCTCGATCAACGCAGCACCGTGGTGTGGATAGACAACGGTGTCTCCGACCTTAAAAATCATCTGATTCGAGCCCCTTTCGTTACTCCATGCTAACACGGGCCTTCGACTCGCGCGGAACAACGGTGCAGGTCAGGGGCACCGCAGCTGAGAAGTGGGGCTTGACAGATCACCAAATTCGTGCAAGGGCACGGCTTCTCGGGAAACCTGCCCGGAACGGGTACTGGGCTGCTCCGCGCAGCTGTGCTGCTCGCATGCGGTGTAAAGCCCTGCGCTACCGCGGGACGGGCCGTGCTACTACTGTGCATAGTCGAACCGCGCCGGCTGAGCAGGAGGCTTTGAGTGAACCGCGTCAAGACCGCCGTGCTGGTCGCCATAGGGCTGATCGCCGCTGCCGCGCTCACCGGCTGCAGCAGCGGCCAGATCGCACAGACTTCGGAAGAGCAGTCCGCCGTCAACGGCGGCCAGGGTGACCTCAAGTACGTCGCGCTGCGCAACGTCCACATCAGCGCGGCGCAGACCGGCGACTTCCTGCGGCCGGGCCAAATGGTGCCATTGGTGTTCGTCGCGACCAACCAGTCGCCTGACATCAGCGACAAGCTGGTCGGCATCACGACCGACATCGGCACGGTGGCCCTTACCGGTGATACTCGGTTGCCGGCCGGTGGCAAACTGCTGGTCGGAACCCCGGATGGCCAGGCCATCAAGGCTCTGGATGCTGTGGAGCCCGCGGACGCCGCCACAGCGACTGTGGCGCTGGCCAAGCCCATTTCCAGCGGCCTCACCTACAAGTTCACCTTTGATTTCGAGAAGGCCGGAAGCGTGAGCGTGACGGTCCCGATTTCGGGCGGGTCGGCGCCACAGGAGAATCCCCCGGCGCCGGCGCAACACCCGTAACCTTCGGGTCGGCGACGCTACGGGCCGGAACGGTCCGTGGGCCGTTCCGCAGACCGAGATTGTCATACACCGCCGATACCGTCACGGCGTGACCAAGGCGCGTTCGCAGTACCGGTGCTCGGAATGCCACCATGTCACCGCCAAGTGGGTGGGTCGCTGCATGGAATGCGGTACCTGGGGCAGCATCGACGAAGTTGCGCTGCTCAGCGCGGTCGGCGGCGCTGCGCGCCGGTCGTCGGCCCCGGCTTCGCGAGCGGTCCCGATCAGCACTATCGAGCCGCACCAGACCCGGCACTGCCCTACCGGGGTCGGCGAGCTCGATCGGGTGCTCGGCGGCGGCGTGGTGCCCGGTTCGGTGACGTTGCTGGCGGGCGATCCCGGGGTGGGCAAGTCGACGCTGCTGCTCAAGGTCGCCCACCGCTGGGCGCAGTCGGGGCGGCGGGCGTTGTACGTCTCCGGTGAGGAGTCCGCGGGTCAGATCCGGATGAGAGCTGACCGCACGGGTTGCAGCCACAGCCAGGTCTATCTGGCCGCGGAATCCGATCTGCACGCGGTGTTGGGCCACATCCACGCGGTACAGCCCACGCTGGTTGTCGTGGACTCGGTCCAGACGCTGTCGACCAGCGACGTCGACGGCGCGGCCGGCGGAGTCACCCAGGTGCGTGCCGTCACCGCCGCGCTGACCGCGGCCGCGAAGTCCGCCGGCGTCGCGCTGCTGCTGGTTGGCCATGTGACCAAGGACGGCGCCATCGCAGGGCCGCGGTCGCTCGAGCACCTCGTGGACGTGGTGCTGCATTTCGAAGGCGACCGCAATTCCGCGTTGCGCATGGTGCGCGGAGTCAAAAACCGGTTCGGCGCAACCGACGAGGTTGGTTGTTTCCTCCTGGAGGACAGGGGCATTGAAGGTGTGAGTGACCCGTCCGGTCTATTTCTGGATCAGCGCTCAGAGCCGGTGCCAGGCACTGCGATCACGGTGGCGCTGGACGGAAAGCGGTCCCTGATCGGCGAAGTGCAGGCGTTGCTGGCCCGACCATCAGGGGGGTCACCGCGGCGGGCGGTTAGCGGCATCGACCATGCCCGGGCCGCGATGATCACCGCAGTGCTGCAGACGCACGCACGGCTACCCCTGGCCGTCAGCGACATCTTCGTGTCGACTGTCGGCGGCATGCGGCTGACCGACCCCTCATCAGATCTCGCGGTTGCGATCGCGTTGGCGTCGGCCTATGCCAATCTGCCGCTGCCCACCACCGCGGTGGTCATCGGTGAGGTCGGCCTGGCCGGTGACCTGCGCCGAGTCGCCGGGATGGAACGTCGCCTGGCTGAAGCCGCCCGGCAGGGGTTCACCACCGCACTGATTCCGGCCGGATGCGGCGCGGCACCGAAGGGGCTGCATGCGCTCGAGGCGCCGACCATCGTCGCAGCGCTGCACCACATGGTCGACATCGCCGAATACCGCCGTGACACGCCCGCGCCGCTACATCAGCTGGACCTGCCCCCCGGCGATGCGGACGCCGAGCACAATGAGTGGTGATGAACCCGGGTGAACTCACCAGGAACGGCAGCACGCCGATCCCGCGTCCCACGCTGCGTGAGGCTGTCAGCCGCCTGGCGCCGGGCACCGCGTTACGGGACGGGTTGGAGCGCATTCTGCGCGGCCGCACCGGCGCGCTGATCGTGCTGGGTTACGACGACAGCGTCGAGGCCATTTGCGACGGCGGTTTTTCCCTCGATGTGCGCTACGCGCCGACCCGGCTGCGGGAACTGTCGAAGATGGATGGGGCGGTCGTGCTGTCCACCGACGGCAGTCGCATCGTGCGTGCCAACGTTCAGCTGGTGCCCGATCCATCGATACCCACCGATGAATCCGGCACTCGGCACCGCTCGGCGGAGCGGGCCGCAATCCAGACCGGCTACCCGGTTATTTCGGTCAGCCATTCGATGAACATCGTCACCGTCTATGTAGGCGGGGAGCGTCATGTGTTGGCCGACTCGGCGACCATCCTGTCCCGCGCCAACCAGGCCATCGCGACCCTGGAACGGTACAAGGCCCGGCTCGACGAGGTCAGCAGGCAGCTGTCGAGGGCCGAGATCGAGGACTTCGTCACGCTGCGCGACGTGATGACGGTGGTGCAACGGCTGGAGTTGGCCCGCCGGATCGGTCTGGTCATCGAGGACGATGCGGTGGAGCTGGGCACCGATGGGCGTCAATTGCGGCTGCAGCTCGAGGAATTGCTGGGGGGCAACGACGCCGCGCGAGAGCTCATCGTGCGCGACTATCACGCCAACCCCGAACCGCCGTCGAAAGCTCAGGTGGCCGCCACACTCAACGAGCTGGACGCCCTGTCCGACACCGAGCTGCTTGACTTCACCGTGCTGGCAAAGGTTTTCGGGTATCCGTCGACAGCCGAGGCGCAGGACTCGGCGATGAGTGCGCGTGGCTACCGCGCGATGGCCGATATCCCGCGTCTACAGTTCGCGCACGTCGATTTGTTGGTTCGGACGTTCGGTTCACTGCAGGACCTGCTGGCCGCCAGTGCCACCGATCTGCAGTCAGTGGACGGGATCGGCG
>NZ_CAXUCH010000236.1:0-6598 GCF_964249325.1 uncultured Mycobacterium sp.
CCTACACGCCCTGGGTGACCCGAGTCGTGGCGTTCTTCGTCGACTACTTCCCGTACGCAATCATCATTGGTATCGGCTGGCTGGTGCTCCTCGGCACCGAACAGACGGCTTGCGTCACGGACATCTCGCGATACGCCGTCGATCAGGTATGCGCCAGCGGCTATTCGATGTTCGGCGTTACAACATTCTGGTTGGCGCAGCTGGTGGGCTTGGCCTACGTTGTCTGGAACTACGGCTACCGGCAGGGCACCACCGGTTCGAGCATCGGCAAGTCATTGATGAAGTTCAAGGTTGTCAGCGAAAACAACGGCCAGCCAATCGGATTCGGAATGTCGGTCGTCCGTCAACTCGCCCACTTGGTCGACTCGATCATCTGTTACATCGGCTACCTGTTCCCGCTGTGGGATGCCAAGCGGCAGACCCTTGCTGACAAGATAATGTCGACGGTGTGTCTGCCGGTCGAGTAGCCGGCGGGCAGGGTGTCAGCGGCGTGGCGAGTTTCGGCCGTCGTTAGGCTGATCATCGATGAGCCAACAGCGCAACACATCCGGCGCCGGCAACGAACGTCGGCTGCGAGGGCAGGCTACTAAGGCCATTCACGCGGGCTTCGCACCGGACCCGTCGACCGGCGCGGTCAACCCTCCAATCAATATGAGCAGCACGTTTGCTCAAGACGGCGTGGGCGGCCTGCGCGGCGGATTCGCATATTCCCGGTCCGGGAACCCGACCCGGGCCGCGCTGGAAGCGGCCCTCGCTGCCGTCGAGGAGGGCAGGTTCTGTCGCGCGTTCAGTTCCGGGATGGCTGCCAGCGACTGTGCGCTGCGAGCGATGCTGCATCCGGGCGACCACGTTGTCATCCCCGACGATGCCTACGGCGGCACCTTCCGGCTGATCGACAAGGTGTTCACCGGTTGGGGTATCGACTACACGCCGGTGGCCCTTGCTGATCTCGACGCGCTGCGCGCCGCGATCACCTCGCGGACGCGACTGATTTGGGTCGAAACGCCCACCAATCCGCTGCTTTCGATCGCCGATATCGCGGCGATCGCCGATATCGGTCAGCAATGCTCGGCAAAAGTTTTGGTGGACAACACGTTTGCTTCCCCGGCGCTGCAGCAGCCGCTGACGCTGGGTGCCGACGTGGTGCTGCATTCGACCACCAAGTACATCGGCGGGCACTCCGATGTTGTCGGCGGTGCGCTGGTCACCAAGGACGAAGAGCTCGACGCGGCGTTCGGCTTTTTGCAGAACGGGGCAGGCGCGGTGCCGGGCCCGTTCGACGTCTACCTGACGCTGCGGGGGCTGAAGACGCTGGTATTGCGGATGGAGCGACACAGCGAAAACGCCGCCGCGGTGGCCGAATTCCTCGCCGAGCATTCAGCCGTCAGCACCGTGTTGTATCCGGGCCTGCCCAGTCATCCGGGTCATGAGCTCGCTGCGCGGCAGATGCGCGGCTTCGGTGGCATGGTCTCGGTGCGGATGCGCGGTGGCCGGCAAGCAGCGAAGGAGCTGTGCGCCAACACCACGGTGTTCATCTTGGCCGAATCGCTGGGTGGGGTGGAGTCGCTGATCGAGCATCCGGTGGCAATGACGCATGCCTCGACCGCCGGCTCGAAGTTGGAGGTTCCCGACGATCTGGTGCGGCTGTCGGTGGGCATCGAGGATGTCGCCGATCTGCTGGCCGACCTCGAGCAGGCCCTGCGCTAGCTGGCCGAGCAGACGCAAAAGCCCACTGAATCAGGCATTCTGGGGTGCTTTCCGTCTGCTCGCCGGCGAGTTAGGCCAGGGCGTGACGGATTGCCGCGGTCGTCACCGCCAGGTTGACTTCGGGCAGGTCGGGCTCTGATTCGTTAACCCAGCTACCGCTGGCGATATCACCCGCCCGGTCGAGAACCCACTCCCAGCCGCGGTGGTCGAGGCTGAATATCGCGCCCAGCCCGTTGACGGCGTGCAGCAGCGAGATGATGGTCGCCGTCGCGGGATCAGGACGTTGCTGGTCGAACAGCGCCGCCGTCATCGCGGCGCGCACTTGCGACACCCGGCTGCGGTCCGTCAACTGCCACCCGTCCACCGGTTTGGATCCGTTGGAGTACAACCGGACTCGATGCACTTGACCGGTGCGCTCGAGCTGCGATAGCAAGGCGGCAAAAGTGTCGCGCCGCAGTTTGGCGATCGCCGCAGCGGGGCTCAGAGGACGGCGTAGCAACAGCTGCAGCGCAGGCGCGACCACCGGATCGCGGGAGTCGGGGCCAGTCAGGACGAGCAGCCGCCCCGCTTGCACCGGCTCGCCGTCGACCGCCGGGCGGATCCGACATTCGTGCGCCAAATCGAGCAGAACCGCCGCGGCCAGTACGCGTCCACACCGAGCGCGGTCCAGCGCGGGCTGCCCCGACGCATTGTCGAGCAGCAGCAGCAACAGATTCTCGGCGATCTTCGCCATGAGCGGGCCTAATACCGCCCGATTCCCCGACCCGCGGTTCTGCCTCTAGGCGCGGTATGGCTCCGCGCTGACCAACGTCACCTCGACGGTGTTGCCGTTGGGCACCTTGTAGGTGCGGGTCTCGCCGACCTTAGCGTTGATGAGCGCACCGCCCAGTGGTGAATTCGGCGAGTACGCCTCGAGCTTGCCGTCGCTGAGTCCCTCCTGCCGAGTGGCGATGAGGAACGTCTCGGTGTCCGACTCGTCGCCGTTGTAATAGACCGTCACTACTGAACCGGGCAGCGCCACCCCGGACTGTGTGGGAGCTTCGACCTTGGCGTTGCTGAGCAAGTCCTGTAGTTGACGGATGCGGGCCTCCTGCTGGCCCTGCTCCTCGCGGGCGGCGTGATATCCGCCGTTTTCGCTGAGGTCACCCTCCTCGCGGCGGTCGTTGATTTCCGCGGCGATCACCGGACGGTTCGCGATCAACTGGTCGAGTTCGGCCTTGAGTCGGTCATGTGACTCCTGGGGCAACCAGGTCCCCTGGGTGTCCGTCATCTCGTCGCGCTCCTTGTATTCGTTGTTTGCACGGTATTCGCGTGGGCAGGCTTTCGGTTCGCTGCCGGGCGTATGCGGTTTGACTGCGCGTGCCGCCGCACTGTGCCGCGTATGTCGCGCTAATGCAGCAATACACGGTCCCATCAGGAACCGTGTACCCACAAATGGTACCACCGCGACACATGCCTCCAGTCACGTTTTGACGTGTCACGCTTTTGCTCGGTTCCGGTCAACAGCTGTGTGGTCAGGACGGCCGCAGGTAGCTGGGCACGTCGCTGCCACAACCGTAGACGTCTCCCATCGTCGGAGGTTGGAAGGATTTCACGATCGTCGTCACCTGCACCGTGGCGCTGTCCGAAGGTGGGATGAGCACTTCACGCCGGCCGGTCTCACTGCCGTCTTTGGATCGCGCCCGCACGATGCAATCCACCGGCCGCGAGGGGTCGTGGCGCGTCACGCCGATCGTCACCGACACCGTCTGGTCGTCAATTAGGCGGTAGCCGACCAGGGTGCCGGTAACGTCGCTGGTGCCCAGCCGCTGGTAGCCGATGACCGCCACGACGACGCCGATCGCGACGACCAGGACCGCCAGGGCGATGACGCCACCACGCCGCGGCCAGCGGGATAACCGGGGAGGCCCGTAGCGGGCCAGCGGGGGCTGTGTAGGCCGTTCGCTCATAGGGCTCATAGGGCAGGGTTCTCCGAACCCGGTGGACATGATGCAACGATTAGAACTGCAACTATAGGGGCACGCCCGGTGGAACAACGGACAGAAAGCAGGTGAGCGAACTGCGATTGATGGCGGTGCATGCCCACCCCGACGACGAGTCCAGCAAGGGTGCTGCGACCCTCGCGCGCTACGCCGACGAGGGCCATCGCGTGCTGGTCGTGACGCTGACGGGCGGCGAACGCGGCGACATCCTCAACCCCGCGATGGACCTGCCCGAGGTGCACGGACGCATCGCTGAGATCCGCCGCGACGAGATGGCCAAGGCCGCTGAGATTCTCGGCGTCGAGCACACCTGGCTGGGCTTCGTCGACTCCGGTTTGCCGAAGGGCGATCCACCGCCGCCGCTGCCCGACGACTCCTTTGCGCTGGTGCCGCTGGAGGTGGCCACCGAGGCGCTCGTGCGGGTGATCCGGGAGTTTCGGCCGCACGTGATGACGACCTACGACGAAAACGGCGGCTACCCGCATCCCGACCACGTCCGCTGTCACCAGGTTTCGGTTGCCGCATACGAAGCGGCCGGCGACTATCGCCGTTTCCCTGACACCGGTGAGCCGTGGACCGTCGCCAAGCTGTATTACAACCACGGTTTCCTGCGCCAGCGGATGCAGTTGCTGCAAGACGAGTTTGCCAAGCATGGTCAGCAAGGTCCTTTCGAGAAGTGGCTCAAGCATTGGGATCCCAAGCACGATGTCTTCGCTGCCCGGGTGACGACCCGGGTGGAGTGCTCGGCGTATTTCAGTCAGCGCGACGACGCGCTTCGCGCACACGCCACCCAGATCGACCCCAAAGGCGATTTCTTCGCCGCGCCGATCGAATGGCAGCAGCGGCTATGGCCGACCGAGGAGTTCGAGCTGGCCCGTTCGCGAGTGCCGGTCAAGCTTCCTGAGACCGATCTGTTCGCCGGAATCGAGGACGAGTGATGTCTCATGCGTTGCTCAGCGCGCTCGGCGTGCTGGCCGACCTTCAAGCTGATGACGCACCTCGCCGTACCGGCCCGGATTTCGGCAAGGCCAGCCCGATGGGTCTGCTCGTCATTGTGTTGCTGCTGCTCGCCACGGTGTTTCTGATCCGGTCGATGAACCGGCAACTGAAGAAGGTGCCCGAGTCGTTCGACCCGGAGCACCCCGAGCCGGACCAAGCCGCCGAGGAGGACACCCTTCGCGGCGACGCTGACCAGCCGGGCGATCACAACGGACCACCCCGTGAACCCGACGGGTAGGGCGCAGCGATGAGCCCTGCGGCCAACACGCTGGCCGGGGCTGCCAGCCCCTATCTGCGCCAGCACGCCGACAACCCGGTGCATTGGCAGCAGTGGACGCCGCAGGCACTGGCCGAGGCGGCCGAGCGTGACGTGCCGATCCTGCTCTGGGTCGGCTACGCCGCCTGCCACTGGTGTCATGTGATGGCGCACGAATCGTTCGAAGACGAGGAAGTGGCCGCCGCGATGAACGACGGGTTCGTGTGCGTCAAGGTCGACCGCGAGGAACGGCCCGACATCGACGCCGTCTACATGAACGCCACCGTCGCGCTCACAGGGCAGGGCGGCTGGCCGATGACATGTTTTCTCACACCCGACGGCCGACCGTTCTTCTGCGGCACCTACTACCCGAAACATGCATTTCTGCAATTGCTTTCGGCTGTGACGGAAACGTGGCGCAGCCGCCGAGGTGAAGTCGAGCAGGCCTCCGACCACATCTCGAGCGAACTGCGCGCGATGGCGTCAGGTCTGCCGGGCGGTGGCCCGCGGGTCGAGCCCGCGCTGTGTGATCACGCGGTCGCCGTGGTGTTGCACGACGAGGACACCGCCCGCGGCGGCTTCGGAGGCGCACCGAAATTCCCGCCGTCGGCGCTGCTGGAGGCGTTGCTGCGGCACCATGAACGAACCGGGTCGCCGGCAGCGCTGCTGGCCGTCGAGCGCACCTGCAGCGCGATGGCCCGCGGCGGCATCTACGACCAGCTGGCCGGTGGTTTCGCTCGCTACAGCGTCGACAATGCTTGGGTAGTACCGCATTTCGAGAAGATGCTTTACGACAACGCGCTAGTGCTGCGCGTCTACGCGCACTGGGCGCGCCGGACGGGGAATGCGGTGGCTCGCCGGGTGGCCGCGGAAACCGCCCGTTTCATGCTCGACGAGCTCGGCGACCGCGACATGTTCACCTCGTCGCTGGACGCTGACGCCGCCCGCCGGGAGGGCTTGACCTATGTGTGGACGCCGGCTCGGCTGACGGAAGTTCTCGGCGAGGACGACGGGCGTTGGGCGGCTTCGGTTTTCGGGGTCACCCAGGCGGGCACGTTCGAGCACGGCGCATCGGTGCTGCAATTGCCGGCAGATCCCGACGACCCCGATCGCTTCGAGCGGGTCCGCACCGCGCTGCTGGCGGCGCGGTTGACCCGCCCCCAGCCGGACCGCGACGACAAGGTCGTCACCGCCTGGAACGGCTTGGCCATTACTGCGTTGGCGGAAGCCAACGTGGCGCTTGGTGATCCGGAGTTAGCGGACGCGGCGCGGCGATGCGCTGCCGCGCTGGTGGGCCTGCACATGGTGGAGGGGCGATTGCGTCGGGCCAGCCTCGGTGGGCGGGTCGGCGATAGTGCGGCGATTCTGGAAGACCATGCGACGCTGGCCACCGGGCTGTTGACGCTCTACCAGCTGACCATGGACCCGGCGTGGCTGGAGACGGCCACCGAGTTGCTGGACATTGCGCTGACGCACTTCGCCGATCCGGACGTACCGGGCCGCTGGTTCGACAGCGCCGACGACGCCGAACAGCTGATGTTTCGTCCGGCCGACCCGGTGGACGGTGCGACACCGTCGGGGGCTTCCTCGATCCCCGAGGCCCTGCTGATTGCCGCCCACCTGGTCGGCGGCGAGCGCGCAGATCGTTATGGGC
>NZ_CAXUCH010000237.1:0-6539 GCF_964249325.1 uncultured Mycobacterium sp.
CCACGCGAGCAGGGCCAGCAGCGGCAGCAGAGCCAGCCCACCCAGCAGCCCGGCGCGGTACCACGAATTCGAGACGAAAATCAGCGTGATTGTGCCCGACGTGCCCGCGGGCACCAGCCAGCCTTGCTGCCAGCCGTTGACGGCGATCGGCGTCAGTCTTGTTCCGTCGCTGGTGCTCGCCACCCAGCCGGGGTTGATGCTTTCCGGTACCACCAGCACCCGCGAGGTGCTCGCCGCGGGTGCCTGAACTTCGCGCCGTGCCGGACCCCATGCTCCCGTAGCCGCGGGAACCTGTGCGACCGTGGGTAATTCGGCTGCGTCGGAAGCCGTCAGCTCGGCTCCGTCGACCGCGAACGTGTCGCCGGGGCTGATGACCAACTCTTGCTGGCCGGGCGGCAGCGCGATGGGCTCGCGTTCACATGGTTGCGCGGCCACCGGTTCCCCGTTCAGCAGCGCGCCCACCGTGGTGTGGACCGCGGTGTGGACAAAGCGGCCCGCTATCCCGATGACCGGGCCGTGACCGCAGTCGACGGTGATCTCCCGCGAGCGGTTGCGCTGTGCCTCGGCAGCCGCCACTGGTCGACCGTCCCCGCCGAGCACCGCTACCTCGGCCAAACCCGGTGGCTTGAGCTGGTCGAAGCCCAGCGCTGTGCGGTCAATGACGTCGTCCCAGTCCAGCAGGCTGATTGTGACGGTATCGGTGCTGCGCGCTTTGAGCCGCACTGTCTGGGCGCCGGCATGGTCGCCCGATTTCAGTTCGTGAACCTGCGGACCGTCGCCGAGGTCGACCGCCACCATGGTGGGGTGGGCCGGCACCGCCGACACGCTCGGCGTGAGCCGCAGCCCGGTCACCTCTGTGGGCCGCGGCAAGGTGAGGGTCAGCGTCGGCGGGGTCTTGTGCTGAACGACGTGCTGGGGTGCTGTCCACGCGGTGGCCGGATCACCGTCGGTGGCGGCGTATGCGGAGCCGAGCACGTCGACAAGGTCGGAGTCGCCGCGGGCCCGCACGGTGTCCGGCTCGGTGAACAGGTCAGCCAGCTTCGGGCCCTGCCGCGGCCGTACCCACACCCTGGGCGTCACTGACACCGCCCGCGGCACGGTGAGCGTCCGGCTGAACCCCACCTGCTCCTCCGGGGTCAGTGCCATCGACGCCGCGCAGTGCACACCGTCGGGCCCCTCGGCGCAGCCCGGTCGGCCGAGCGGCTCCGAACCCAGGTCCCATTGCGTCACAGCCGACTTCGGCGATGGAGCGGGAACCTGCACGGTGTGGCGCAGCTCGACCG
Organism: uncultured Mycobacterium sp.; assembly: GCF_964249325.1. Lineage (NCBI taxonomy): Bacteria > Bacillati > Actinomycetota > Actinomycetes > Mycobacteriales > Mycobacteriaceae > Mycobacterium > uncultured Mycobacterium sp. The sequence continues at coordinate 1,284 of NZ_CAXUCH010000237.1, forward strand.
GATGGGCGAAACCCGAGGCGTCGTACTGGGTGATCGACAGATCGGTGATACCGAACTGCACACCGGCGGACCCGTCGTCGGTGCCGATGGCGGTGATCCGCACCCACGGCGTTTCCCCGTAGGGCAGCGCCGCGGTGCGAGGCTTGCCGGCCTGGTCGAACCGCAGCGTGGTGGTGCCGCTGACGGTGGCGATCTGGATTCGGCGGATCTGGGCGCCGACGGCGGTGGCGCTGGGCGTCAGGGTGATGACGCCGTTGGTCACCGGGTGGTCGAAATCGACCTGTAGCCATTGCCCGACCGCGGCCTGCAGCGCATTGGACACCCACGCAGTCGCCGGGTCGCCGTCGATGGCAGCGGCCGGGGAGGTGGCGGGCGCGACGTCCGGCAGCGCGGTGGAGTCCGACGACGAACTCGACGCAGTGAGCCGGCCGCCGTTCCAACCGCCGAAAACCGTGGCGGCACCGGGGACGGGGTAGTCGGGTACCCGGTTGTAGGTGTGCCGGGCGTCGCCGGCCGCGCGGATCGCGGACGAGTGGTTGTCGACGCGGCCGTAGTCGGTCTCCCGCGCCAGCGGGGTGTCGGTGACGGTGACCTGGGGCACCGGCACGCCGGCGCGGGCGGCGTCGGAGCTCAGCAGCACCGGGCCCAACGCGGGTTGGTCAAGCAGGCGCCGCCGTTCGTCGAGGCGCAGCAGCACCTCGGGGCCGCCGCCGACGCGGTCCAGCTGGTCGGTGTCGGCGAAGTAGGGTGCGCCCGGTTTGCCGGCGGCCGCGGCGACTCGGTAGATCTCCACCGCGGGATACCGTGGCCGCAGGCCGCTGTCGGCGACGAACCCCGACAGCGCGCCGGCACCGACCGGCGCCCCGAACTGTGCCAGCTTTTCCAGCCCGGGCGATCCGGCGATGGCGCGGTGCACCAGAATCGGGCGGGCCGACCGTGAGGTCTGTGGGTCGAGGTCGTTGCGCACCACCACATACGAAATGCCTTGGCGGGCAAGGGTATCAGCCAGCCCTACCGATGGCCGTCCGGCGGCGAACAAGCGCTGCACCGAGTCTAGGGCGCGGATGGTCTGCGGCGGCGTCAGCGGAATGGAGTCTCGGACCCCCCACGGGCTGTCGCCGAGAACCTGCAGCGGCTCATCGTGGCTGGTGCCCCACACCTGGGTCGCAAACGGCGCGCCGGGTACCACCAGCACCCGCCCAGGCGTCGGGGTGCCGGTGTTGTGCTCGGTGAGCCAGTCGGCCGCGTCACGCCAGTACTGGGGTATCGCGCGGAAGGTGCCCGGCGGCGTGAGCCGACCGGTCCAGGCCAGCGACGTGCCCACCATGAGCGCGATCAGGACGACGATCCCGACGGCAACCCGCTTGTCGCGTTCGGGGTGGGAGAAGGCGGCGACCCATTCGCGGACGGGCGTGCTGCCCGGCAGCGGTACCCGGCCCAGCAGGTGAGCCAGACCCAGCACCACCGGGATCCGGATCAGCGACTCCAGCTTGTGGACGTTGCGCAGCGGTGCGCCGCCGGCATCGAGAAACGCCTGTACCTGATGCGCCACCGGCGAGGCCAGCCCACCGGAGTAGCCGGCGCCCAACAGCGTCACTCCGATCAGCAGCATCGTGACCAGCCGCCCCCGGGCAGGCATGGCCCGCATGGCCAGTCCGGCCAAGCCGGCGGCCGCGACCAGGCAGGTGGCCAGGATGGCAACCGATCCGGTCACCAGCGGTGCGCCCGCGGTGGCGTTGGGCGCCACGAACGGCGTCCAACTGTCCGTTCCGCGCAGCACCTCGATCAGCGATGACCATTGGGCGGTGACGCCGGAGGATTCGATGAAGTCCAGAAACGGCGGGCTGATTCGGGCCAGCAGGATCAACGCCACCAGCCACCACAACATCGCCAGCGCCATGGCCAACAGCCACCACGCGGTATAGCGCCACCACACCCGGTTGGGGCGATGGCACGCCCACCAGATGACGGCGGGTAGGCAGCCCGCCAGCGTCGCGATCGCGTTCACCGCGCCCATCAACGCGACCGCGAGCCCGGCCTGTCCGGCCAGCTGTCGCACCGATCTGCCAGGATCTGCGCGCAGCGCCAGAATCGTCGGCAGCAGCACCCAGGGCGCCAGCATGATCGGCAGGGTCTCCGACGAGATGGACCCGAGGGTGGTCAGTGCCCGCGGCGACAGTGCGAACGCCGCAGCGGCGATTACCCGTGAGCTCGGGCTGCCGATGCCGAGCGCTTCAGCGACCCGCAACAATCCCCAAAACCCGACCGTGAGCAGCAGCGCCCACCACAGCCGCTGGGTGACCCAGCCAGGTAGCCCGAGCAGGTGGCCGGCCAGGAAGAAGGCACCGTGCGGAAACAGATAGCCGTAGGCCTGGTTTTGGGCCTGGCCAAACGGCAGCTCGCTGTTCCACAGGTTGGTCGCGCGGGCCAGGAACCGCAGCGGGTTGGCGGTCAGGTCGAGTTTGGTGTCGGGGGAGATCTGCCCCGGCGACTGGGCGAAGCTCAGCGCCAGCGCGACCGTCGCGACCAACCACAACCAGCGCCGCGGTAGCGGCGCCGCAAACGACTGTGTGGGGACAGCTGGGGTCGCCGCGCTCAAACTAGATCCGGGTTCCCCAGCGTTTCCCCGGGCCACCACGCCGGCCCGCATCACGAGGTTACGCGCGGTTGCCGTACTCGACCCGGTTGAGCACCGACGACTGCGGGTCGCCGCCGGGCAGTGGCGGCTTGGTGTCCTGTTGCACCATCAGCGTGATCCCGAAGATGGCGGCCGCGCCCAGCAACAGACCGACCACGACGCTAGCCGCCGCAGGCGCAACGAACCGGTTCATCGGTGGCTCCTCGAAATTGCAGTCGTGGGTTGTCGCCAACCTAGCAGAAATCCGATTCGCGGCCGCCGGAGCATTGCCGCGCCGCAAGGGGTCGCCACGGCAGCCGTGTAAGGCAGGTTGGTCAGGCAGCCGTCTTGCGCTTTTGTGGGTCCGGCGGGGCCACAACAACCGCGATCCGGGCCGTGACAGCATGGGCTGGTGTTTGTCGCCCGCACGCTGGCCGTGCTTGCCGCCGCGTCGATGCTGATGGCGGCATGCGGTCGGACACCAGAGCATCCCACGTCGTCCCCGCGGCCAAGTGCGTCGGCTAAGCCGGTGCCGCCAGCGTGCGGGGATGGGACGGCGATGCTGGCGGCAATGTCGGCGCGCGACAAGCTGGCCCAACTGCTGATGGTGGGCGTGCGCAACGCCGGTGATGCCAGGGCCGTCGTGGCCAACCACCACATCGGAGGCATCTTTATCGGCAGCTGGACGGATCTGTCGATGCTGACCGACGGCTCGCTTACCGATATCGCGCGCAGCGCAGCCCCGCTGCCGCTGGCGGTGAGCGTCGACGAGGAGGGCGGCCGAGTCGCGCGGCTGTCCCCGCTGATCGGACCGGCCCCGTCGGCCCGGACGCTGGCGCAGACCAAGACCGCCGATCGGGTCTACAGCATGGCGCTGGACCGCGGCCACAAAATGCGCGGCCTGGGCATCACCATCGACTTCGCCCCGGTGGTCGACGTCACCGACGCCCCGGCCGACACGGTCATCGGCGACCGATCGTTCGGATCGGATCCGGCCGTCGTCACCGCGTACGCCGGCGCATATGCCCGCGGCTTGCGCGATGCCGGGCTGCTGCCGGTGCTCAAGCATTTTCCGGGGCACGGACACGGCTCCGGTGACTCGCACACCGGAGCCGTCACCACACCGCCGCTGTCGGAGTTGCAAAACGACGATCTGGTGCCGTACCGGACCTTGGTCACCGCCAGCCCGGTCGGGGTAATGATCGGTCACATGCAAGTTCCCGGACTGACAGGAACCCAACCGGCGAGCCTCAGCCCGGCCGCGGTGAAGTTGCTGCGCGGCGGTGCCGGGTACGGTGGCCCGCCCTTCGACGGCCCGGTTTTCAGCGACGACCTGTCCAGCATGGCCGCGATCTCGGACCGTTTCGGCGTGGCCGAGGCGGTGTTGCGCACCTTGCAAGCCGGCTCCGACACGGCGCTGTGGGTCACTACCGACGAGGTGCCCGCGGTGCTCGACCGGCTGGGGAAGGCGCTGGCCGCCGGCGAGTTGACGACGCCGGCGGTCGACAAATCGGTGTTGCGGATGGCCGCGGTGAAGGGGCACAACCCGGCCTGTGGCCGGTAGAGCATGTGGGCGACAGGCCCATTAATTACTCTGGAGTCACATAATCCGGATGACGACTCCGGCGGCTCAAGCTCGGCAGTTCAAGAAGGACAGCACATGGCAGGTGGTACCAAACGGTTGCCTCGTGCTGTCCGCGAGCAGCAGATGCTGGATGCGGCCGTGCAGATGTTTTCCGTCAACGGCTATCACGAGACCTCGATGGATGCGATCGCCGCCAAGGCCGAGATCTCCAAGCCGATGCTGTACCTGTACTACGGGTCCAAAGAAGAGCTTTTCGGTGCTTGCCTGAACCGCGAGTTGACGCGCTTCATCGAAGGCGTGCGCGAAGACATTGATTTCGACCAGAGCCCGAAGGACTTGCTGCGCAACACCATCGTGTCGTTCCTGCGCTACATCGACGCCAACCGCGCGTCGTGGATCGTGATGTACACGCAGGCCACCAGCTCGCAGGCGTTCGCGCAAACCGTCCGCGAGGGCCGCGAGCGGATCATCGAGCTGGTCGCCCGCCTGCTGCGCGCGGGCACCCGCAACCCCGAGCCGGATACCGACTTCGAGATGATGGCCGTGGCGCTGGTAGGCGCCGGCGAGGCGGTGGCGACCCGGCTCAGTACGGGGGACACCGATGTCGACGAAGCGGCGGAGCTGATGATCAACCTCTTCTGGCGCGGCCTGAAGGGCTGGCCGGCCGATCGCGACGCTGGCACCGCGACCAAGGTCGCTACGGGTTCCGGCTAGCCACCGGAGGCGTCGGCTACAGCGCGCGAACCGTGCCGGTGAGATACGGGTAGCGCTTGGCGATATTGCGCAACGCAAGATCCCAGCCGTCGTCGACGCGCTCGACGTACAGCCCGGCCTGCGCAGGCAGCACCATAGGTTTGCCGAACCGCACCGCATAGCTGACCGCTTCCGGAAGACGGGCCTCGATATTGGCCAATACCGCTGCAGCACTGAACATTCCGTGTGCAATCACGGTAGGGAAGCCGAACCGCTTGGCCGCGCTCGGGTTGGGGTGGATCGGATGATGGTCGCCCCCGACTGCCGCATAGCGGCGAATCTGTCCGGGAGTGATTCGCAG
>NZ_CAXUCH010000238.1:0-6523 GCF_964249325.1 uncultured Mycobacterium sp.
GTGCGAGACGGCCAGTGCCGTAAACACGATGGTCAGGTGCGCTTCGATCGACTCCCGCACGTAGGCAAATATGGGTCGGGCGGCCAGGTCGCTTTTGGACATGCGAAATGACTTCTCGACGTGCCAGAGTTCGTGATACTTACCGATCACTTCGGCAGCGGGCATCTGCGCAGCGTCGATATTGGTCACGTACCCTTTGAGCCCTACCAGCCGGCGGGCTCGGGCCAGGCTGGCTTGATCGAGTGTCCGGTCGTCGCCTTTGACGGTGACGAACCGGGTGATCTTGGCCTGTTTGTCCCCCGCGACAACGGCTTTGGCGCGGGCTTCCTGCGCGTCGAGCGTTTTGCGGTCCCGCCGCGCCCGGGTCTGCTTGTATTGCCAGATCACCCGCCATGCTTTCGGATGCTCGACCGGGTCCCAGACAGGTTCGGCTTTGACCTTGTCATTGTTGACCACCGTGGCACCGCGGCGCGGGGTCACGGTGTCGATGATCTGCCCGTCATCGAATGATTCGCCGTTCCAGCGGAAGTGATTGGCCAAATCGCCGGGAGCTTTCGTCGTCCGTGATCCGACGATGAAAGAAAAGCCGGCCTTGTCAAGGGCTTTCAGGTTCGTCCACGACAACATACCGGCATCAGCGGCGATCACCATCGGGATACCGGCCAGGTTGTGGCGTTTCTGGAACCCTTCGATGATCGGCACGATCGTGGTGGTCTCAGCGGTGTTCCCCTCGAAACATCCGACATCCAGAGGGAATCCGGTACGGTCAACCAACAAGCCGACCACGATTTGCGGGTCGACGCGGCGTTCCTTCGAGTAGCCGACCTTACGCAGATCGTCTTCGTTCTCGGCCTCGAAATACAGCGTCGTCACGTCGTAGAGCACAAGGCCCAACCCGCCGCAGTCGCAGGCATAAGACACGCACTTCTTGGCGATCGCATGACGGTAGCCGCCCGATTCGACCATCCGGACGTGACGGTCAATAGTCTTGTAGGACACCAGATCTGCGCCGAGGTCTGCCAGGACACGAATCGAGTCGAGCCTGCTGGTCGGCTCGACGATACGAGCGATCACCAAATCCCGGAACACCCTATCGGCGACGGTGTCGAAACCCAGCCAGTCATAAACCCCGCCGAGAACCTCGTAGAGCAGCCGCGAACTGGTCGCGGTTGTGCGCCCAGGCCCCACTGGTGACCCTTTCGGCGCCGCCGGGGCCGGGATCAACGACGCGGTACGCCAATCTGGGACATCCTCGATCCGCTTGGGACGTGCCGGCACCTCGACCGGCAGGCTCTGCTGCTCGCCGTGCAGGATCTGCTGGGCCTCGTCGAGAAGAATCCCCAGCTCAGCATCGGTGTGCGCAGAACCAACATGAGCCAGGATCACCACCCGGCCACGGTCTTTACGTGCGACCCGCACCGCCACCGCACCCGAGCTGGTGCGTACTTTCCGCACGTACACCACCGCCCGAACCTACCCGCTTAGTACCCCAAACCACCCACCACCGCCCAAGAAAGCCCAAGTCAGCGCACTTCCGATTTCAATATCGGTCGACCATGTCCAAAGTCAGGTTACCCGTCCGCGCTATGCGGGTCCGCAAAATGACGATTCGGCACTGTGACGCCCCCCAGGCCGTAACGCGCGGTTCCGCTTGGGATTTCGCACGAATGATGGACAATTGCTAATATCCATGATGTAAGTCTGCATATTGCATCAGATGAATCAATCTCCTCGTCTCCCGTCCAGCCGCTAGGTCAAGCACTCCGTGGGCGAAATCCGCGCTGAGCAGCAGTGTCGTCATCCTCATGGCATCACGGCGCAGGTGTAGGTTTCGCCGTCCGCCGAAGGCGGGCAACCAACTGGTAGGAATGCCTGGCGTTGACGTGCAGCGATGTGGTAATGATTCATTGACTGATTCAATGATGCATCAAACGAGACCGCCTGGGAGGCCGTTTTGCCCGTCGACAAGAGTGGCCGTTTCTACGTCGTCGACTCCGTTCCGCTGCTTCACCCCGAGGCACACACGGTTCAGGAGATGCTCGACGGTTGGCGCAATCAGCAGTTGTGCCGCAACCTTGCGCACGACACCATCGGCCAGCGGATCCGGCTCGTCGAGCGATTCCTGGCGTATACCAACGAATTTCCGTGGACGTGGACCGCGGCGATGGTCGAGGAGTTCTTCAGCGACCTGCGCTCGATATCGCGCCGCAGGCAGTCGACGATCCGCGGTTATCAGAACGCGTTGCGGATGTTCTGCTCGTATGTCAGTCATCCCGACTATGGCTGGGACCGAGTGTGCGAACAGAGATTCGGCACCCACCCTGCCCAGGTCTTCTTCGAGTGGAACACCGCCGCACACGTGCAAGACAACGAACAGTCCCCGGCCAAGCGGGCGTTCACCAAGAACGAGCTGCAGGACTTCTTCGACCACGCCGACGACCAGGTCGCGTTGATCGCCGCTTCGGCACGCAAGGGCTGGTTACCGGCCTACCGCGATGCCGTGATGTTCAAGCTGGCGTACTCGTATGGGTTGCGTTTCAACGAACTTCGCCACCTGCAAACCGTCGACTTCGCCCGCAATCCGCACGGGCGCGAGTTCGGACGCTATGGGCTGGTTCACGTTCGTTACGGCAAGGCAAAACGTGGGTCCCCGCACAAACGCCGCAGTGTGCTGACCGTCTTCGGTTGGACGCCGGAGGTGATCGCCGATTGGCTGGCGCACGGACAGCGGTGCATGGATGACGGCATCGATCTGTTTCCCAGCGAGCGCGGGGCGCTGGTGTCCGAAGATACCCTCCTGCGCCGGTTCCGCCGCTACTGCAACCACCTCGGGCTCTCGGCCGGGTTGGACTTGCACTCGCTGCGCCGCTCCTACGCCACCCACCTCATCGAAGATGGTTGGGACGCCAAGTTCGTCCAGGACCAGTTGGGCCATGAACACGCCAGTACCACAGCGCTTTACACCTGCGTATCCAGCGATTTCCGCATCCGCACGTTGCGCCGGGTGCTGGACTCCACCATTGAGGACGCACTGTCGTCCAGCGAGCAGGAGGACACTTGAAACGACAAGTCGACTACGCCTGGCGGCTGGCCGAAATCATGGCCGCCCATGGCATGCACAACAGCACCGACCTGATGCCGCGGCTCGCCGAACGCGGTATCGAGCTGTCTCGGCCCCAGGTGTATCGAATCGTCCACCAACGGCCCGAACGGGTTTCACTGCAAATGATCGCCGCGTTGTGTGACATCTTCGGCTGCGGCGTCGAGGACCTCGTGACCGTCACCGCCACTGATGTGCGCCGCAAGAAAGCCACCTCGGCCACAGCAGCGCCCTCTGCTCCCAATGTCGTGGATCTCAACAAATCGGTGCGCCCGCGCCGGGCCCGGGTGATCCGCGATGACGAATAACCGTAACGGCCACGCTCGCGGACGCGGACGACCTCACGTCAAGGGAGAAATCGTGTGTACGCGCTGCGGCCGGATGTCGGTCCAGAACCGCACTCCGTCCTGGCCCGGTGAGCAACTGTGCAACAGCTGCTTTTACACGGCAATGCGCACCCACGGCGTCTGCCCCTTCTGCGGACACGAAGGCCTGCTGCCTGGACGCGCCAACCGTACCGATCCCCGGCCGGTATGTCTGACATGCGCGGGCATCCCCGAGGACTACCGATGTCGAACCTGTGACACCGAAGGCCAGATTTACCGCGGCGGTCAATGTGCGCGCTGCGCCCTGCGTGATGACCTGACGGCCCTGATCGTGGACGGAGCCGCAGATCCGGCCACGATGAGCACGATCGTAGAAATCCTCTGTGGGGTCGAGCGCCCCGAGAGCATCCTCACCTGGAAACGCTCCGCCAGAGTACGGGCCCTGCTGTCCGGCCTTTCGAGCGGCGAAATTCCCCTTAGTCACAACGGCCTCGATGCCGTCAGTCAACGCACTCAAGAGGTTTCGCATCTGCGCAGCCTGTTCGAGCACCATGGTCTACTGCCCCACCGCGATGAATACCTAGCACGTTTCGAAATCTGGCTTGCCGCCAGACTCGACGCCATCGCCGAGCCGGCCGTCCGAGCTCCCGTTGAACAGTTCGCCACGTGGCATCATCTGCACCGGCTGCGCGGCAACTCCACACCAGGGCAAGCCTCCGAAAGATCGATGCTATCGGCCAAGCAGCAAGTGACCGAGACGATCAAATTCCTTATCTGGCTGCACGACACCCACCATCGGACCGCAGCTGACTGCCGCCAGCAGGATCTCGACGAATGGCTCGCCAGCGGACCCACCACACGCCACAAAACCCGCGCATTCTTCGCCTGGGCCAAGAAAAGCAATATCAACACCTCCGTACGATTCGAAAACCAACAGCCCAAGCACGTTCCTATGCTCACCCAGGAGCAACGGTTGACCTGGATCAAGGCGCTTCTCACCGGCAACCCGGGATCCCTTCACTATCGAGTCGCCGGCCTTCTGCTCCTGCTCTACGCACAACCCCTGGTCAGAATTGCCGCATTGCCAGCCAACGCGGTCGCGGTCACTACGGACGAAGTGTTGATATCCCTCGGGGACGAACCCGTCCCCGTGCCGGAACCCTTCGCAGGCATCCTCATCGAGCTCGTACACCGCAGACCCAACCTCCGAACGGTTGGCGGTATGGTCGCGAACCCGTGGCTATTCCCAGCCCGTCGGCCCGGGAAGCACCTGGACACAATCACTTTGGTGCACGACCTCACCCGCGCGGGGGTCAACGTCCTCGCCGCACGCAACTCCGCGCTACGCACACTTGTCGCCGAAATACCCCCTCCAGTCGTCGCCAACCTGCTCGGTTACAGCCACAATTGCACCCAGCGCCACGCCCAGCTGGCGGGACAGCCCTGGTCGCGATACGTCACGTAGTGCTCGCCAAACCCCATGATGAAATGGCGACGTCGGGTATTCGAACTGTCTGAATGCCTGGCCAACTTCCACACTGGCTTCGATGTCGGCGCGATAGTCTCACGCTCGTGACGCTGCCGCTGCCGCTGCGAGTAAGTGCCATCGTTTTCGACTGTGACGGACTGCTTCTGGACACCGAATCCTGCTGGTCGCGCGCAGAGGCAGCGCTATTCGCCGACTACGGCTTCGGCTTCGGCCCAACCGAGAAGGACCTACTGATCGGGAGAACACTCGAGGCCGCTTGCAAGAACATGGCCGAATACTTCGGCCGGCCCGGCAGCGGGCCCCAGCTGCAAGCCGAGCTGCTCCCTCGCGTCGAAGCCGAACTATCCACGCGAGTCGATCCGATGCCAGGAGCGCGCGAACTCCTCGAACACCTCGACGGCCGAATCCCGATGGCCATGGCCACCAACAGCCCACGCGCGATGCTTACCACGGCGCTGGCTACCTCTGACCTAGACGATTTCTTCCAAGTGTCGATCGCTGCTGACGACGTTGCCCGTCCCAAGCCGGACCCCCAGCTCTACCTGGAGGCATTTGAACGCCTCGACGCCGCTGCGCACACAGGCGTGGCGTTCGAAGACTCCTCGACCGGAGTAGCCGCCGCACGCGCAGCCGGCACTTACCTCATCACCGTCCCATCACAGCCGGGAAAAGACCTCAACGGCGACTACATCACGACAACCCTCGGGGACGCCGTGCTCATTAACTGGGCGCAAACCGTCGGCCCCCTCAAGCGTGCACATCGCCGTGCAGTGAGCCCGGCAAACAGGGCGTCCCTGCCCGACTCTTAGCCCTAACCCACTCAGGCTCGACAGCCGCGCACGGCCCCGGGACCGTCACGCCTTTCCGTCCTAGCGGCTACACGTAAGGGTTGAATACGACGGAATCGAATATGCAGGTCTACCGGTACGCCGGCATCTTTAATCAGCGGAATCGGCATAATTCCCCGCGAATCCCTGCTGCTCAACCTGGTCTGTGATACAGCTGGTGGTGATGCCGATGGCCTGGTGGGTTTCTGCCGATCATTTCCCGGCTACATCGCCTTGAAGTCCGCTAACCGGACTTTCAGTTTCGGGGGGTGGTTGGTAGCCAGCCGCGGAGTTTCGCAGTTGCCAGATCAGCTCCGGGCAGTACTGACTCACTGCGTAGGAGATCAGATAATTCGCCGCATACTCGTCGTTGGGCGTTACGTCGTTTTTCACGTCTCCCATAACCTGCGCGAAACTCTGGCCCGCGGTGACCTTGTCGCAGATCCCGTGGCCATAACCAATGGCGTCGCCGTTCGGAAAGTTATAGTGCCGCCGCACGGTCACGTTGTACAGGTAGTCCACGTCGGGCGACGGAACGGCATGCGCCTGTGGGATTGCCGCCAGCGCGGCTCCGCTCATTGCAGCGGCGGCGACCAGGGCCATGGCAGCGGGTGACCCGCCGCGGCAGTTGGTGCGACTGCGGTACCGGCACGAAGTCATGTTTTTCCTTGAACGTGCAGTGATTGGCTGAGCTCAGTCTAGTTCCGCGGAATGTCGCGATTGCCCCCGTGTTGACCGGCACTCAGGGTGAGCATGATGGCGGCGTTGATGGTGAGGATGT
>NZ_CAXUCH010000239.1:0-6408 GCF_964249325.1 uncultured Mycobacterium sp.
GGCGAGACCGAGGTGCCCGCCGGATCACCGGTGTAGACGTTGTAGACGCCCGCGCCGATCGGAGCGGGCAGAGCGCGAACCATTGACCTCTAGTATCTACAGGCTTGCGTTGAGCGCCTTGATCGGCATCTGCAGATCGTCGAGCAGTCGCAGGTCGGCTTCGGCCGGCCGGCCCAGCGTGGTCAGGTAGTTGCCGACGATCACGGCGTTGATGCCGCCCAGCATGCCGCGCTTGGCACCCAGGTCGCCGAGGGTGATCTCGCGGCCGCCGGCGAACCGCAGCATCGTGCGAGGCAGCGCCAGCCGGAAGGCCGCCACCGCCTTGAGTGCTTCACTGGCCGGCAGCACCTCCAAGTCGCCGAACGGTGTGCCCGGCCGCGGGTTGAGGAAGTTCAGCGGTACCTCGTCCGGACCGAGCTCCGCGAGCTCGCCGGCAAATTCGGCGCGCTGCTGCAGCGTCTCCCCCATGCCCAGGATGCCGCCGCAGCACACCTCCATTCCGGCTTCGCGCACCATCGACAAGGTGTCCCAGCGCTCTTCCCAGGTGTGGGTGGTCACGACGTTGGGGAAAAACGAGCGAGCGGTTTCGAGGTTGTGGTTGTAGCGATGCACCCCCATCGCCGCCAGCTGCTCGACCTGCTCAGCGCTGAGCATTCCCAACGAACAGGCGATGTGGATGTCGACTTCATCGCGGATCGCTTCGATCCCCGCGGCGACCTGTGCCATCAGCCGGTCGTCGGGTCCGCGCACCGCGGCCACAATGCAGAATTCGGTGGCGCCCGTCTTCGCGGTCTGCTTGGCCGCTTCCACCAGACTCGGAATATCGAGCCAGGCACTGCGCACCGGCGAGTCGAAAAGCCCTGACTGTGAGCAGAAGTGGCAATCTTCCGGGCAGCCACCGGTTTTCAGGCTGATGATGCCTTCAACTTCGACGTCGGGCCCACACCAGGCCATCCGCACTTCATGGGCCAGGGCCAGCAGTTCCTCGAGCCGGTCGTCGGGCAGCTGCAATACCTGCAGCACCTGGTCTTGGCCCAGTCCCTCACCGCGCTGCAGCACCTGGCGGCGAGCTGCGGCGAGAATGTCGGTGGTGGGCCGAGTTGCCGCCTGAGTCACCCGGTACTCCCTCGTGTTGGCACAAAAACTTTTGCCAGGCTCGTCCAGCCGGGCAGAAACGGTGTTCACGTTAGGGTACGGGCGCACCACCACACAAACGCGCGATGCCCTGATGCATGAGATCTCAGCTGGCCGGGTACGTTCACGTGTATCGACCGATCAATGGATGCCATGGGCCAGGTGCGGGTGGAATACCTCGCTCATCACTGGATCCTGCTGGCAGGACCCGCGTTTTTGCCGGCAGTGATCGTGGTGGGTGTGGTGTTGTACGTCGCGATACGCGACAGGCGCAATGCGGATCCGGCCAACAAGTCCGAAGTCAGCGACAAGTCGACATGACAACGCTTGGTTCGACGAATTTCGTGTTTGAGCTCACGACGGATCGGTAACCTACCGTGGAGTAAGTCGCCGCTCGGCGGTCAGGCTCTCGGGCGGCCCAGTGCGGTTGGGAGGCGATGACGGTGGGCTCAGCGGTTCTTGCGGAAGCACCGGCGCGTGGCGCCGGGCTCAACCAGGTGATAGGCCTCAGTATTGCTGCGGCGGTGATCGTCGCGTTGATGCTGTGGGTCGGCTACGGGCACCGCACTCATCGGATCACGTGGTTGAACCGGCTCGCGGAGTGGATGGGCGAAAAGTTCAACCGCCCTGCCTGGGTCGCGCTGCCGGTTCCGGTGTTCACCACGTCGATCATTTGCGCGCTTTTCGGGTTCATCTGGGACGTCAGCTGGCACATCGGCAATGGCCGCGATCCTGGTCCATTGGCCAACCCTGCGCACTACTTCATCGTGATCGGTCTGTTCGGGATTTTCCTCGCAGGCATGATCGCGGTGGTGTTGCCGTTCGACAGGCCCGGCCCGGCTGCGGTGCGTATCACCCGCGACTGGTATGCACCGGTCGGCGGCGTGCTGATGGCCGGCTGCGGGCTGTACGCGCTGATCGGTTTCCCGCTCGATGACATCTGGCATCGCATCTTCGGCCAAGACGTCACGCTGTGGGGTCCAACACATTTGATGATGATCGGCGGTGCCGGGTTCTCGCTTTTTGCGGCCCTGATGCTGGAATACGAAGGCGGGCGGGTCCTGCCGGACACACCCGCCGAGGGCACGTACGCAAGAGATGAGCGTCCGCTCATCAAATTCTTGCGCTATTTGTCCTTTGGCGGCTTGTTCATCGGGATGTCGGTCTGGCAGATCGAGTTCGACTTCGGCGTCCCCCAGTTCCGGTTGGTGTTCCAGCCGATGCTGATCGCGGCGGCGGCAGCGGTCGCGTCCGTCGCAGCGCGCGTCACGATGGGACGCGGAGCCGCGATCATCGCGGCCCTTTTCGCGATCGCGCTGCGCGGCGCGGTCGCATTGCTGGTCGGGCCGATCTTGGGAGCTCCGATCAACTGGTTCCCGCTGTATCTCGGTCCAGCGGTGGTGGTCGAGTTGCTGGGTCTTACACCGCTGCTGCGGCGCCCGCTGCTGTTCGGCGCCGTTTCCGGCTTGGCCGTGGGCACGGTCGGCCTGTGGCTGGAGTCGCTGTGGATCGGCGCGGTGTATCACTATCCGTGGCCGGTAAGCCTATGGGGCGAAGCCCTGGCGATGGCGGTGCCGGCGGCGGTGATGACCGGGCTGTGCGGCGCGATGCTGGGCATGGTGCTGACCAGCCAACGCCTGCCGGGCCGGGCGATCGGCATCACCATCGTGGCGCTTACGGTGCTGGTGATCGGCGCGGGGGTGGCCAACGGGCTGCATATCCGGGTGCCAAAGCAAGACACCGCCACCATCAAGCTGACTGACGTGCCCAGCCCACCCGGGCGGCGCATGGTGTCGGCCGACGTGCAGATCAATCCGTCCGACCTGGTCAGCAAGCACCCGGACTGGCTGACGACCCTGTCCTGGCAGGGGCGGATGAGCGATCACCGCGGTTTGGTGATCGACTGGCTCAAGCCGATCGGACCCGGGCACTACCAATCCACCCAGCCGGTTCCGGTGTGGGGAACGTGGAAGACGTTGCTGCGCGTCCAAGATGGCCGGACGATGACGGCGGTGCCGATCTACGCGCCGGCCGACGACGCCATTCCGGCACCCGAGATACCGGCCATGGCGTCCAGCACCCGTCCCTTCGTGCTCGAGGTGACGATTCTGCAGCGCGAACGCGACCCGAACGTGCCGGCCTGGTTGTTCACCGCGGGCGGAATCGTGGTGCTGATCTTGACGCTGATGGTCATCTCGGCGCTGACCTGGGGCGCCGGCCGGATCAATGCCCGCGACATCGCGCCGAAGCAGCCGGAGGAGATGAAGGCGGCGGATCGCTCCCCTCCACGGGCAGCGTGATGGTGGCGAAAGCGATTCGCGGGGCGCTCATCACCGTCGCGGCCGCGGCGCTGATTTGCGCCGGTCTGGTCGGCTGCGGCGGTTCGTCTAACAAAGGCGGGCCGCCGAACGCTCTCGTGGTCAACGTCACCATCAGCAAGGGACACGTCACCCCGACCAATGCCACGCTTGAGGCCAAGGTCGGCGCGCCGATCACCTTCGACGTCACCAGCGATGCCCCCGACGAGCTGCATGTGCATTCCACACCTGATCACAAGTTCGAGGTCGCCGCAGCGCCCAACCAAACGTTCGAGTTCAAGGTCGACGTCCCCGGCAATGTGGAAGTCGAGCTACACCATCTGGACCGCACCATCGCGACAATTCACGTGCGGCCGTGAGCACGGCCGGCGCCACTGAGGTGCTGGCGCATGGTCTTGGCGGGTCGAGCGATCTGCCGGTGCCCTACGCCTACGCTGTGGTGGGTGCGGCGTGGGCGTTGACGTTCACGTTCGCCCTGGTGGCATTCGCGTGGCGGCAGCCGCGATTTGATCCCGAGAAACCCGGACGCCCCCTGCCGGAGGTGATCACCGCCCTGGTCGATGCCCGCGCCATCCGCGCGACGGCGGCGGGGGTGGCGCTGGTTTTCGCGGTATGGGTGGTGCTGGCCGGCTTGTTTGGTCCTCAGACGCCGAACAATGCCATGCTCGGGGCATTTTATGTGCTGCTGTGGGTGGGGCTGGTGGCGCTGTCGCTGCTCTTCGGACCGGTGTGGCGGGTGCTCTCGCCCATACGCACGATGTATCTGCTGCTGAGGCGCATCCCCCCGCAGCGCTTGTGTCGGCCGCGACTGTCCTATCCGGAAAGCTGGGGATATCGCCCGGCTGCCGTGGGGCTGTTCGCGTTCGTGTGGATGGAGCTGGCCAGCCCCAACTCGGCGTCGCTGCCCGCGGTCAAGGCGTGGCTGCTGGTGTACACGGTGGTGTTGCTGGCCGGGACGTGGCTGTGCGGGCAGCGATGGCTGGCCCGAGTGGACCCGTTCGGCGTGTACAGCATGGCGGTTTCGCGGCTGTCGCCGTTTCGCCGCAACGCGGTCTCCGGGCAGATCGTCATCGGCAACCCGTTTGACCACCTGCCGTCGCTGCCGGTTCGGCCCGGTGTCGTCGCGATGCTGGCGGTGTTGTTGGGGTCGACCGCGTTCGACAGCTACTCGGCCTCACCGACATGGCGCAACTTCGCCGACCGACTGTCGCGCGCTGCCCATGCAGTCCCGCCGACGGTATCGTCGTCGGTGCTGCGCAGCATCGGGTTGCTGGTCTTCGTTTCGGTTGTGGCGCTGACGTTTTCGCTTGCCGCGCGCGCCACCGGCGGCGTCGGCCGCGAGCAGCGCCGGGCGCTGCCCGCCCAGATGGCGCACTCACTGATCCCGATCGTGGTCGGCTACATCTTCGCCCACTATCTGTCGTATCTGGTCGAGCGCGGCCAGCAGGCCATCTTCGCACTCGCCGACCCGTTCGGCCGAGGCTGGAACATGCTCGGGCTGGCGCATCTGCGCGTCGCCTACGTGCTGTCCATGCACCCGTCGCTATTGGCCGGCATCAAGGTGACATGCGTGGTCGTCGGTCACATCGTCGCGGTCATCGCTGCCCACGACAGAGCCCTTCGGCTGCTGCCTGCGGGTCACCAACTCACCGGCCAGCTCACGATGATGCTGGTCATGGTGGGCTACACGTTCACCGGCCTGTATCTGCTTTTCGGCGGATAGCCACCGTCAGCCGATCAGGTACTCAGCCTTCTTGTTGCCGTCCCAGCGGCGCAAACCCGTGATGCTGCCCGCGATTTGGGATGGCCGGCCGACGATGCGCAACGCCCGTCCCAGCTGGGCGCCTCCCACCCGGCGGGCCATCGTGACATGGGCGGTCCAGTTGCCGGGCGTGCTGTTCGCCATGGGCTCGGGCACCATATGCGGCAGGCATAGCCGGTGCACCTCCGCGTGCACTGTCAGCAGCTGCGTCGTCGGCACCACCAGCCGGGCGAGCACGACCTTGGCCCGGCCGAACAGCACTGGCGCACCGATGATGCAGTCGTGCGGCAGCTGGTGGACAACCGGCGCCAGCAGCACGTCGACTTCGGGCTCGATGCGCTCGGCGACCGCCATGGTCGCGTGCGGGCGGCTGGCCGGCGCCTGACTCGGGATGCCAGCTGCGGCAAGATCTTTCCAGATGCGGCGAATCGCCGCCGCGGTGTCGTCGTCGAAGACCAGCTCGATCGAGTGAACCATCAGCCGACCAGCGCGCTCACCCAGTCCCGGTCGAATGCTCGCGCGCTCATCGCAGCGAAATCCGCCGCGGCCATCGCCCCGGCGCCCGCTGGCAGCGCGGCCCGCACCGGTGCCAGCTTCGCCAGCGCGCACCGGTTGACGCTGTGCACCGTCTCGGCCTGAGCCGGCCAGCTGCCGATCACTAGTCCGGCGCACGAAAGACCCTGTGCCACAAGGGCTTCCAGCGTCAGAGCGGTGTGGTTGAGGGTGCCCAGCTCGGCACGAGCTACGACCAGCACAGGGGCGGCCAGGTCGACCGCGACGTCGCGCAAGGTGACGCCGTGTTGAGCCAGTTCCACCAGCAGCCCACCGGCGCCTTCGACCACGGTCAACCGTCCTGGGCGATCGAGACTGCGAACCAGCGCCACTATCTCGTCGCGAGTAGGCAGGCTCATTCCGGCGTGATAGGCGGCGGCCACCGGTGCCAGCGGCTGCGGATACCGTGCCAGCCCCCTCAGCTCAGTGACGCCGGACAATCGAGCCACGTCGGCGAGGTCGTCGTCGCCCGCGTCGATGCCGGTCTGCACCGGTTTACACACCGCCACCTCGACGCCGGCTTGCCGCGCGTGGCAGGCCAGCGCCGCGCAGGCGATCGTCTTGCCCACCCCGGTGTCGGTGCCGGTGACGACGAGGACCGTCACCGCCGCGCCACGGACAGCACGTCGGTCAGCACCGTCT
>NZ_CAXUCH010000240.1:0-6365 GCF_964249325.1 uncultured Mycobacterium sp.
CGACGGCTCCGGGCATTTCGTCAAGATGGTGCACAACGGCATCGAGTACTCCGATATGCAGCTCATCGGCGAGGCCTACCAGCTGTTGCGTGACGGGTTGGGGCTGACCGCGCCGCAGATCGCCGACGTGTTCAGCGAGTGGAACACCGGCGATCTGGACAGCTACCTGGTCGAGATCACCGCAGAAGTGCTGCGCCAGATCGACGCCAGGACCGGCCAACCGCTGGTCGACGTCATCGTCGACGAGGCCGAGCAGAAAGGCACCGGCCGCTGGACCGTCAAGTCGGCGCTGGATCTGGGTGTGCCGGTGACCGGGATCGCCGAAGCGGTGTTCGCCCGCGCGCTGTCGGGATCGGTGGCCCAGCGCAAGGCCACCACTGGGCTGGCGTCAGGCCGGCTCGGCGAGCGGCCCGGCGATCCCGAGACCTTCACCGAAGACATCCGCCAGGCCCTGTACGCCTCGAAGATCGTCGCGTATTCGCAAGGGTTCAACCAGATCCAGGCCGGCAGCGCCGAATACGGCTGGGACATCACACCGGGCGACCTGGCGACGATCTGGCGCGGCGGCTGCATCATCCGGGCGAAATTCCTCAACCGCATCAAAGAAGCCTTCGACGCCGACCCGAACTTGGTCAGCCTGCTCGTCGCACCGTATTTCCGCAGCGCCGTCGAATCAGCGATCGACGGCTGGCGCCGCGTGGTGTCCACCGCTACCCAATTGGGTATCCCCATTCCCGGGTTCTCCTCGGCGGTGTCGTACTACGACGCATTGCGCACCGAACGGCTGCCGGCGGCACTCACGCAGGCGCAGCGCGACTTCTTCGGCGCGCATACCTATGCGCGCATCGACGCGCCGGGCAAGTTCCACACGTTGTGGGGCGGGGACCGCAGCGAGGTACCGGCATAGGCCGTCCGGCGCCGATGCAGAGTGGAGCGATGAGGAGAAGCCGGACAATCGAGCCGGGGCGGCGATGCAGGGCGAAGCGACTGGGGCATAACCAATGAGGTTTTTGGACGGGCACCGTCCCGGCTACGACTTGACGTACGACGACGTGTTCATCGTGCCGAACCGGTCCGACGTCGCGTCGCGCTTCGACGTCGATCTGTCCACCCACGACGGGTCCGGCACCACGATCCCGGTGGTGGTCGCCAACATGACCGCGGTCGCCGGCCGCCGGATGGCCGAGACGGTGGCCCGCCGCGGCGGCATTGTGATGCTGCCGCAAGACCTTCCGATCACCGCGGTGCAGCAGACGGTGGAATTCGTCAAAAGCCGAGACCTGGTCGTCGACACGCCGGTGATACTGGCTCCCGACGATTCGGTGTCGGATGCCATGGCGCTGATCCACAAACGCGCCCACGGCGCCGCGGTCGTAGTCTTCGAAGGCCGTCCCATCGGGCTGGTGACCGAATCGTCGTGCATGGGCGTGGACCGCTTCACCCGGGTGCGTGACGTCGCCACCACGGACTTTGTCACCGCCCCGGTGGGCACCGACCCGCGCAAGGTGTTCGACTTGCTCGAGCACGCGCCGATCGACGTGGCCGTGTTGACTGCGGCGGACGGCACGTTGGTGGGCGTCCTGACCCGCACCGGAGCCCTTCGCGCCGGTATCTACACCCCGGCTACCGACGCCGCCGGGGGGCTGCGTATCGGCGCGGCGATCGGCATCACCGGTGAGGTGGGCGCCAAGGCGCAGGCGCTGGTCGAGGCCGGCGTCGATGTGCTGGTCATCGATACCGCGCACGGGCACCTGGTCAAGACGCTCGACGCGATCAAGGCGGTCGCATCGCTGGACCTCGGCGTGCCGCTGGCCGCGGGCAACGTGGTGTCAGCCGAGGGCACCAGGGATCTGATCAACGCCGGCGCGAGCATCGTCAAGGTCGGCGTGGGCCCCGGTGCGATGTGCACCACCCGGATGATGACCGGTGTCGGCCGACCGCAGTTCTCGGCCGTCGTCGAATGTTCCTGCGCGGCAAGCGAACTGGGTGGCCACGTATGGGCCGACGGCGGAGTGCGCCATCCGCGGGATGTGGCGCTGGCGCTGGCGGCCGGCGCCGCCAACGTGATGATCGGCTCGTGGTTCGCCGGCACCTACGAATCGCCCGGCGATCTGATGCGCGACCGCGACAACCAGCCGTACAAAGAGAGCTACGGCATGGCGTCCAAGCGAGCGGTGGTGGCCCGCACCGCAGCCGACAGCGCCTTCGACCGGGCCCGCAAAGCGTTGTTCGAGGAAGGGATTTCGACGTCGCGGATGGGGCTGAACCCCGACCGCGGCGGCGTCGAGGACCTCATCGACCACATCACCTCCGGGGTGCGCAGCACGTGCACCTATGTCGGGGCGTCGACCCTGGCGGAACTACACGAGCGGGCGGTGATCGGGGTTCAGTCGGCAGCGGGGTTCGCCGAGGGTCACCCGTTGCCGTTCGGCTGGTGACGGGACACAGTCGCAGCAACGACGCGCCGCGCGTTTTCGCTACGATGTGAGCTTCAGGTGACCGTTGGGTAGACCGGCAGAAAGGGGCCACGTGCCAAAGGCACCCGTCGGGGCCATTGGCGTGCGGGTCGAATGGCCGGTGGCGCAGAAACGGTCTCCGGCAATCCCTTCAGCCTCGTCGAATGCAGCCGGGGCGCAGCGCCGCCGATGAGCGTCGTCATCACCGTGCTGAGCCTGCTGGCGATCATGGCGCTCACCGCCGGCACCGCGATCTTCGTGGCGGCCGAGTTTTCGCTGACCACGCTGGAGCGCAGCACCGTCGACGCCCAGGCGCGCGGTGGGGCGCGTCGTGACCACTATGTGCGGCGCGCGCACCGCACCTTGTCGTTTCAGCTGTCCGGCGCGCAGTTGGGTATCTCGATCACCACCCTGGTCACCGGTTACCTCACCGAGCCGCTGGTGGCCGAACTGCCGCATCCGGCACTTGACGCGTTCGGCATACCGGACCGGGTGGCCGACGGGATCATCACGTTTGTCGCTTTGGTGATCGTCACGTCGCTGTCGATGGTGTTCGGCGAGCTGGTGCCCAAGTACCTGGCGGTGGCGAGCCCGCTGTCGACGGCACGCGCGGTCGCGGGCCTGCAGCTGCTGTTTTCGCTGGTCTTCACACCCGCTATCCGGCTGACCAACGGCGCGGCGAACTGGATTTTGCGCAAGCTGGGCGTCGAACCGGCCCAGCGCCTGCGCTCGGCCCGCTCACCGCAGGAGTTGGTGTCGCTGGTGCGGACGTCGGCGCGCACCGGCTCGCTGGACCCGGTCACCGCGGCGCTGGTCGGACGGTCGCTGCAGTTCGGCACCTTGACCGCCGAAGAGCTGATGACGCCGCGGTCCAAGATCGTGGCCTTACAGACCGACAACACCGTCGCCGACCTGGTTGCCACCGCGACTGAGAGCGGGTTCTCGCGCTTCCCGATCGTCGACGGCGACCTCGACCAAACCGTCGGCATGGTGCACGTCAAGCAGGTCTTCGAAGTAGCGCCTGCTGACCGCGCGCACACCAAACTCACGGCGGTGGCGCAGCCGGTCGCGGTGGTGCCCTCGACACTGGACGGCGACGCAGTGATGGCCCAGATCCGCGCCAACGGGCTGCAGGCCGCGCTTGTTGTCGACGAGTACGGCGGCACCGCCGGAATGGTCACCGTAGAGGATCTGATCGAGGAGCTCGTCGGCGACGTCCGCGACGAGCACGACGACGCCAGCCCGGATGTGGTCGCGGCCGGTAACGGCTGGCGGGTCTCAGGACTGTTGCGAATCGACGAGGTGGCCGCGGCCACCGGCTACCGCGCACCCGAGGGCCAATACGAAACGATCGGCGGGCTGGTGCTCCAGGAGCTCGGCCATATACCGGTGGCCGGCGAAACGGTCGAGCTGACGGCGTTCGAACCGGACGGCCCGTCGGACAACTCGATTCGCTGGCTGGCGAAGGTGGTCCGGATGGACGGCCGTCGCATCGACGTGCTCGAGCTGACCGAGCTGGGTCGGCGCAACGGCGACGGCGAGCGGGGCAAATGATGCGCGACATTCTCGATGTGCTGCTGACCCTGCTGCTGGTCGGGGCCAACGCGTTCTTTGTGGGCGCCGAGTTCTCGCTGATCTCAGTGCGTCGCGACCGGCTCGAAGCCCTCGCCGAGCAGGGCAGGGCAAGCGCGGTCACCGTGATCCGGGCCGGCGAGCAGCTGCCGCTGATGTTCGCCGGGGCGCAGTTCGGCATCACCGTGTCCTCGATCCTGCTGGGCCGCCTCGGCGAACCCGCGGTCGCCGATCTGCTGCAGACACCATTCGCGATCCTGCGCGTATCCGGCGCGCTGCTGCACACTGTGTCTTTCGTGGTCGCGCTGGCGATTGTGGTCATGCTGCACGTGCTGCTCGGCGAGATGGTGCCCAAGAACATCGCGATCGCCGGCCCCGAGAAAGCGGCGATGCTGCTGATTCCGCCGTATCTGCTCTACGTGCGGGCCGTGCGCCCGCTGATCGCGTTCTACAACTGGAGCGCCAACGCGATCTTGCGGCTGCTGCGGGCCCAGCCCAAAGACGAGCTGGACGTCACGGTCTCCACGGTCGAGCTCAGCGAGATGATCGCCGAATCGGTGTCAGAAGGCCTGCTGGATCACGAAGAGCACACTCGGCTGACCCGGGCGCTGCAGATCCGCAATCGCGTCGTAGCCGATGTAGCCGTTCCGATCCACAGCGTTCGGGCGGTGCCGGTGGCCGCCGCCGGCTGTGGGCCGACGGTCGGCGCGGTCGAAGAGGCGCTGGCCGAAACCGGCTACTCCCGGTTTCCGGTGGTCGACCTCGGCGGCAGTTTCATCGGCTACCTGCACATCAAAGACGTGCTGTCGCTGGGCCTCACGGAAAACCAAGACCCGCATGCAGTAATCGATCTCGCCACGGTGCGCCCGCTGCCGCGGATGCCGGCGTCGCTGCCGCTGGCCGAGGCGCTGTCACGGTTGCGACGCAGTAAGAGCCATCTGGCGCTGGCAACCTCCGACGCCGAAGTGGTCGCGATGGTTGCGCTGGAGGACCTGGTGGAAGATCTGGTCGGCACCGTGCGCGACGAAATGCACCATGTCTGAGCAGCAGGTCCGTCCAACTCTGCGGCTCGACCCGCAGCAGTGGAGGTCGCGCGCCGACGCTTACCGCCGCCGGGTCGAGGAATTCATGGCACCGCACGCCAAACGCCGCCAAGCCGGCGAGTCGCATCCGGTGTGGGATTTCCTGTTCAGCTACTACCGCATGCGGCCCGGCCAGTTGCGATGCTGGCATCCGGGTTTTGGTGTGGAGCTCGCCGGTGATGAGGCGCTGCGCCGCTACGGCGGGCGCCGCGGCTACACCCTGCTCGGTGAAGGTGTCACGGTCGGCGACGTCTTTCTGCGCAGCCGGCTGGGCATGTGTCGGTTCGTGTCCCAGCTACTGCGAGCCACCGCGCAGCGGCCCGCTGCGCTCAACTGCTTCGGGCTACACGAATGGGCCATGGTGTATCGCACCGACGCGGTGCGCCACGATCGCGTCCCGCTGCGACTGTCCGCAGCGGCCACCGATGCGGTGGTGGAGTCAATGCCGTTGCGGTGCACGCATTTTGACGCGTTTCGGTTCTTCACCGACTCGGCGCGGCCGCGCAACGCCGGTCAGCTCAGCCGGGCCTCGCAGGTCGCCACCGAGCAGCCCGGGTGTCTGCATGCCGCGATGGATCTCTATAAGTGGTGCTACAAGCTGGGCCCCCTAATCGACTCCAACCTGTTGCTTGACTGCCTGCAACTCGCCGCGGCCGCCCGCGAGGTCGACATGCGGGCCAGCCCGTATGATCTCAGCGGCTACGGGTACTCGCCGATCGCTGTTGAACACGGCGCCGGCCGTGCCGAGTACGTGCGTTGCCAGAGCGCGGTCGCGCAGCGCGCCGCGCCGCTGCGGGCCGCGCTGTTGGCCCGGTGTGACCTGCTGTTGCGGGCCGTCGACTGCGGGTAGTCAGGCTGCCGGCCGGTAGGCTGGGCTAGTTGCCAGTGAGGAGGAACGATGACAGATCGCGTGCCGGTGGGGAACCTGCGCGTCGCCCGGGTGCTGTACGACTTCGTCAACACTGAGGCACTGCCGGGCACCGATATCGATCCGGACAGCTTCTGGGCGGGCGTCGACAAGGTCGTGACCGACCTGAGCCCGCAGAACCAGGAGCTGCTCAACCGCCGCGACGAGCTGCAAGCCCAAATCGACAAGTGGCACCGGCATCGTGTCATCGAGCCCCACGACCCGGAGGCGTACCGCCAGTTCCTCACCGAGATCGGCTATCTGCTGCCCGAACCCGACGACTTCACCATCACCACCGCCAACGTCGACCCTGAGATCCCCACAACGGCCGGGCCCCAGCTGGTGGTG
>NZ_CAXUCH010000241.1:0-4033 GCF_964249325.1 uncultured Mycobacterium sp.
GCGACGAGCTGGTCCGCCGCGACGTCACACCACGCCAGGGCGATCCCAAGAGAAGGGAAGTACAAGGTGGCGGTCGAATATGACGGCGACCAGCATCGCGCTGACCGGAAGCGATACGTCAAAGACCAGCGGCGGATGCGCAAGCTGGAGGAGATGGGCTGGATCATCATCCGGGTGATCGCCGAGGACAAGCCCGACGACGTCGTGCGGCGGGTGCGTGCCGCGCTGCTCGCCAGAGGTTGGCGGTCCTAGGCGCGCAGCCGCTCGCGGCGCAGCAGCTCCACCTCGGGCAGCTCCAGCGGCGGCAGCTCACCGACCACTCGGTTGAGCAGCAGATCGGCGAGCTCCGGGTTGCGAGCCAGACACGGCCCATGCATGTAGGTGGCGACGACGCTGCCCTGCACCGCGCCGTCGAACCCATCACCCGAACAATTCCCCGCACCTTTTTTCACGGCCCCCAACGGAGACGCTGCGGCGCCCAGGACTGTGCCGCCGCGGTGGTTCTCGAAGCCGGTCAGCGGCGCCGTCAAGCCGGCCAGCAACGGCGTACTGATGAGTTCGCCGATGGTGCGCTTAGGCTGCGGTGAGGTGGTCGCATCAAGGAGGCCCACCCCGTCGACCCGTTCACCCGCCGACGTCTCATACCAGTGCCCGAGCACCTGGATAGCAGCGCAGATCGCCAGCACCGGCGCGCCGCGAGCCGCGGCGCGCTGCAAGCCCGGATGCTTGGCGAGATGCCTGGTCGCCAGCCGCTGCGCGTAGTCTTCGGCGCCGCCCAGGGTATATAGATCCAGGGTCTCCGGCACCGGGTCGGCCAGCGTGATCTCGACGATCTCGGCGTCTATGCCACGCAGCCGAAGCCGTTGCCGCAACACCACCGCGTTGCCGCCGTCGCCGTAGGTGCCCATCACGTCGGGCAGCACCAGCCCGATCCGCACGGTCGAGTCAGCCATGGCGGGCCAACTTTCGCTGCAGCTGCAGGAATGCGGTGTAGTTGGCGACGACTTCGACGTGTCCGGGCGGGCACGACGCGATCGCCGCCATCGTGTCGTGCACAAGCGTGTGTTGCACACCCGCATACCCCAACCGCACCGCCAGATCGGTACCCCGCTCACCGGCCGCTACTACCGCCGTGTCTTCGAAGTGCTCGAAGCGCACATCCCAAAGCCAGGACAGGTCTTCGCCGTCGGGCACCTGACCATTGACCGCGATGACCACGCCGGCCGCGTGCTTGTCGACCATTGACAGGGCTTCCTGCCAGCCGGCCGGGTTCTTGGCCAGCAGCACCCGTACGGTGTGGCTGCCGACTCGCACAGTGCGGTAGCGCCCGGCGACCTCGTCGACCCGAGACACGGCTGCCACCGCGGCCGCGGGATCGGCACCCAACGCGACGGCGGCCGCGACGGCTTGGGCAGCGTTGCCGCGGTTCACGGCGCCCGGCAGGCTTAGCCGCATCGGTGTCGCCAGCCCGTCCGGCCCGTAGAGGGTGTCGTCGTCGAACCACCAGTGCGGGCTGGGCCGCTTGAAGTCGGTGCCGGTGGAGTACCAGTGGGTCTTGTCCCGGACGATCACCTCGCCGCTGCGTGGGCAGCTGACCGAGTCGGCGGCCCAAGCGCCGCCCGCGGACACCCACACCACGTTGGGGCAGTCGTAGGCGGCCGAGGTCATCAGCACGTCGTCGCAGTTGGCGACCACAACCGTCGACGGATGCCGGGTCAGGCCGGCGCGCAGCGTGCGTTCGATCACGTTGATCTCGCCGACGCGGTCCAGCTGGTCGCGGGACAGGTTGAGCAGGATGACGGCGGCGGCATCGACGGCATCCATGACGTGCGGCACGTGCATTTCGTCGACTTCCAAAGCCGCCAGCTCGGCGCCTCGGTGCGCGGCCAGCGCGGCGATCAGCCCGGCGTCCATGTTGGCGCCCTCGGCGTTGGTGGCCACCCCAGAGCCAAGTGTGCTCAGCGCGGCGGCGGTCATGCGGGTGGTGGTCGACTTGCCGTTGGTCCCGGTGACGATGACCGTGCGCCGGCCCGCGCCGAGCTGACGCAGGATCGAGCGGTCCAGGGTCATCGCGACGAGACCGCCGATCATCGCCCCGGCTCCCCGGCCGGTCACCCGCGACGCCCACCGCGCGCCGGCTCCGGCGGCCAGAGCGAGACGTCCACGGGTGGTGATCACCCGGGAAGTTTAGGGCGATCGCAAGCGCGGCGCTTGCGCCGGGCGCAGCGGGTCGCCTCATCGACTTAAGTTCACGACACGACCCGCAGCGACCCGGCGATGTCGGTGCGACATGACATCCTCCATTCATGCGGACCACGTGGGGTCGGCCAGCCGGCGAACCCGGCGCAGGATGGGCCGTCGTCGACGTCGAAACCTCGGGTTTTCGGGCCGGCCCTGCCCGGATCCTCAGCCTGGCCGCGCTGGCACTCGACGCCGAGGGCCGAGTGGAACAGTCCGTCGTCAGCCTGCTCAACCCCGGAGTCGACCCGGGCCCCACCCATGTGCACGGCTTGACCGCGGCGATGCTCGAAGACCAGCCGCAGTTCTGCGACCTGGTCGGCGACCTCGGTGAGTTGCTGCGGGGTCGCACGCTGGTCGCCCACAACGTCGCCTTCGACTACGCCTTCCTTGCCGCCGAGGCTGAATTTGCCAACGTCGAGCTGCCCATCGACACGGTCATGTGCACGGTCGAACTGACCCGCCGGCTGGAACTTGGGGTGGACAACCTGCGGTTGGAGACCCTCGCCGCGCATTGGGGTGTGACGCAGGAGCGCCCACACGACGCGTTCGACGACGCGCTTGTGCTGAGCCGGGTGCTGCCTGCGGCTCTTGAGCGGGCCCGGCAGCGCGATGTGTGGTTACCCCTACGCCCGGTCACTCGCCGACGCTGGCCGAACGGCCGGGTAACCCATGAGGAACTGCGACCGCTGAAGATGCTGGCATCACGGATGCCCTGCCCCTATCTCAACCCGGGGCCGTATGTTCAGGGCCGCCCACTGGTGCAGGGCATGCGGGTGGCGCTGGCCGCGGAATGCAACCGCACCCACGACGAACTCGTCGAGCGCATCCTGCACGCCGGACTGGCCTACAGCGACGCGGTGGACCAAGAAACGTCGCTGGTGGTCTGCAACGTTCCCCGGCCCGACCGCGGCAAGGGTTATCTCGCCCGCGAGCTGGGTGTGCCGGTGATCTCCGATGGGCAATTCATCGACAATGTGGGCACCGTCCTGCGGGGAACCAGCGTCGAGGAATTCACCGATGCCGCCGATGCCGACCAGCAATTGGTCTTGTTCTGACCAGCTCAGCGACGCGAGGCGCGGTTCACCGCCGACACGACCGCGCGCAGCGAGGCGGTGGTGATCGACGACGCGATCCCGACACCCCACACCGTGCGGCCCTCCACCGGGCCTGATGGGCGCCGACCCGCTTCGCCCGGCTGCGCCGGGCTTGCGATCGCCACCGGTTCTGATGGGTGCCGACCCGCTTCGCCCGGCTGCGCCGGGCTTGCGATCGCCACCGAAGCCTCGACGTAGGCGGCGGCCTGCGCTTCTTCGCCGGCCGACATCGCGTGCTCGGAGTAGTCCAGAACGTGGACGTGGATGCCGACGTGGTTCAGCGCGTCGACGAACGCGGCCAACGGACCGTTGCCGGCGCCGCTGATCTCGGTCTCCACGTCGTCGATCTTGACCACGGCCTCGATGCGGTCGGTGCCGCCGTCGACTTCGGAGGCGATCACTCGCTGGCGCATCCGCTCCAACGGCCGCACCGGGGCCAGGTACTCCTCGGCGAAGGCCTCCCACATTTCCTTCGGTGAAACCTCGCCGCCCTCGCCGTCGGCGATTTTCTGGATCACCTGGCTGAACTCGATCTGCAGCCGCCGCGGCAGCACCAACCCATGGTCGGTCTTCATGATGTAGGCCACTCCGCCCTTGCCGGATTGTGAGTTGACCCGGATCACCGCCTCGTACGTGCGCCCGACGTCGCGTGGATCGATAGGCAGGTACGGCACCTGCCACAGCATCTCGGAAACATC
>NZ_CAXUCH010000241.1:4043-6361 GCF_964249325.1 uncultured Mycobacterium sp.
GGAAACATCAGAGCCGACAGCGTCGGCTGCGATCTTCATCGCGTCGAGGCCCTTGTTGATCGCGTCCTGGTGGCTGCCGGAGAACGCGGTGTACACCAGGTCCCCGCCGTAGGGATGACGCTCGGGCACCGGCAGCTGGTTGCAGTACTCGACGGTGCGCCGGATTTCGTCGATGTTGGAAAAGTCGATCTGCGGGTCGATGCCGCGGCTGAATAGGTTGAGACCCAGCGTTACCAGGCACACGTTGCCGGTGCGCTCGCCGTTGCCGAACAGACAGCCCTCGATCCGGTCGGCGCCAGCCTGATACCCCAATTCGGCTGCGGCAACGGCTGTTCCGCGGTCGTTGTGCGGATGCAGCGAAAGGACGGCGGAGTCCCGCCACTTCAAATTGCGGCTCATCCACTCGATCGAGTCGGCGTAGACGTTCGGCGTGGCCATCTCGACGGTGGCGGGTAGGTTGAAGATGATCGGGTTGTCGGGTGTGGGCTGGATGACATCGCCGACGGCGTCGCACACCTGCTTGGCGTACTCCAGCTCGGTGCCTGTGTAGGACTCCGGTGAGTACTCGAACCGCCAGTGGGTGCCCGGGTATTTGGCCGCCTGCTCCAGACACTTGCGAGCGCCTTGAACCGCGATCTCTTGCACGGCGGCTCGATCAGCGCGAAAGACCACGCGCCGCTGCAGGATTGAGGTCGAGTTGTAGAAGTGCACGATCGCCCGTTGCGCTCCCTCGCAGGCTTGAAAGGTGCGCTCGATCAGCTCCGGGCGGCACTGGGTCAGCACCTGGATGGTGACGTCGTCAGGGATGGCGTTCTGTTCGATGATGTCGCGGATGAAGTCGAAGTCGGTCTGGCTGGCCGATGGAAACCCGACCTCGATCTCCTTGTACCCCATGCGCACCAGCAGGTCGAACATGCGCCGCTTGCGGGCCGGGCTCATCGGGTCGATCAACGCCTGGTTGCCGTCGCGCAGGTCGACCGCGCACCACATCGGCGCTTTGTCGATGACGCGGTCGGTCCAGGTGCGGTCGGGCAGCGTGATCGGTTCGACTTCCTCAGCGAACGGGCGATACCGGTTGATCGGCATCGACGATCCGCGCTGGGTGTTCCAGGCCGGCTGACCGGGATTCGGCGGGCCTGTGGGTTTGGTGATGGCACGCATCGACGTGAATGCGTCGGGGGTGTCGCCCGAAGGACGGGAAAAGCTGGTCACAGTGATTGCTCCGAGAGTGAACGAGGGACCTCAGACCGGCGCATCGCGAACGCCCGCGACGGGAAGCCGGCCTAGATCAGACCCCGTCGCGGCGTCCGAGGAGGAGCACCCGCTGCACGTCGACCACTGTACAGCGCTTGACTTTCCTACCAAAACGCAGGTAGGGCGGGACCGTACCAAGCGTGCGGCGCTAGTGGGCTGTTAGCATCGGCGACCGTGGCGCGTAACCAGCCCCCGGGTCAGGGGGACGAGCCGACGGCGCGTATCGACGCTGGCTACCGGGGACCCGCGGGACCTTCGCCCACTCCCTGGTATCGCAAACCCTTGGTGTGGTTGAGCATCATTTTGGCGATCCTGATCGGCCTGATCATTTGGGGCATCGTGGCTTTGTTCAGCGGCAACCAGGGCGGCGCTCCCTCGATAACGACCACGACGGTGCCGTCGACGACCACGTCGGCGCCGACAACCACCCCCACGACGTCGGGTCGGTTTCACCTGCCCTCGACGATCACCCTGCCGTCGCTCCCGTCGATTACCCTGCCGTCCACGATTACGCTGCCGTCGCTGCCGTAGCCGCCCCCCGGCGAACGGGCCATCCCACGCGATAGCAGATGGTCGCCACAAAGCGCAGCCACAACTGTCGAGGTGATCCTGGCCGCCTCCTCGGACCACATCGTCGGCCGGTAGGGCACGTATTCTGTTTTCGACCCAAACCCCGCAAACCGAAAGGGTAACGATGGCGCTCGTCGTGCAGAAGTACGGCGGATCGTCCGTCGCGGACGCCGAGCGGATCCGCCGGGTCGCCGAGCGCATCGTCGAGACCAAAAAGCAGGGCAACGACGTCGTCGTAGTGGTCTCGGCCATGGGTGACACCACCGACGGCCTGCTCGAGCTGGCGCAGCAGGTGTGCCCGGCGCCGCCTCCCCGCGAGCTGGACATGCTGCTGACCGCCGGGGAGCGGATCTCCAACGCGCTGGTGGCGATGGCCATCGAATCACTGGGTGCGCAGGCCCGCTCGTTCACCGGCTCCCAAGCCGGCGTCATCACCACTAGCACCCACGGCAACGCGAAGATCATCGACGTCACTCCGAGCCGGCTCCAGGACG
>NZ_CAXUCH010000242.1:0-6323 GCF_964249325.1 uncultured Mycobacterium sp.
CATGCATCAGCGCCACTCCTCCTCATCGCTTCGCTCTGCATCGTCGTCGGCGTGGCGCATCAGCGCCACTCCTCCTCATCGCTTCGCTCTGCATCGTCGTCGGCGCGGTTCATGCGATAGCTCCTAACTCCTTGAGTTCGGCGATGCGGTCCCAGTCCATGCCAAGCTCCATGAGGACGATCTCGGTGTGCTCCGACGCCTGGGGAGCGCGTGTCGTCACGAGCGGTTGATGGTTGAACTGGACCGGCCCGCGGACGACCTTGAACGGTGCGCCGCCGGCGGCGAGCTCGACTTCGGTGATCATGTCATTGGCAATGGCCTGCTCGTCCTCGGCCAGGTCAATCAGGCTCTGGAACGGCGCCCACTGGCCTTTCATCGTTTTCAGATGCTGACGCCAATACTCAAAAAGCTTGCTGGCAAAAGCCTTTGAAATCAGTTCCGCGGCCGCGTCGGCGTTTTGTATCAGCGGTAGTACATCGGCGAAGCGGGGATCGTCAGCTGCCTCGGGGATGCCGAGATGCTCGAAGGTGTCGCGGATCAAGCCGGTCGGGCTGATGATGCACAAGTTGATCGTGCCGCCGTCGGAGGTTTGGTAGTTGCCCATGAACGGATTCACCGACGGACTCGCCGATCCAGGCATGGCGACCCGCATGACCTCGCCGGTCTCCATCCCCTGTGTCACGCTCGCGCCCGCAGCCCACCACGCGGTACTCAGCAACGACACGTCAAGCTCGAGGGCTTCGCCGGTCCGTTCGCGATGCAGCAGTGCGGCCGAGATGCCCCCGGCGATGAACATGCCGCCGATCGAGTCGCCGAAGGCCGGGATACCTTGTGGCAGCGCACCGCCCAGCTCCTCCGGTGTCAGCGCATAACCAATGCCGCTGCGCGTCCAGAATGCTGTGCCGTCATAGCCGCCGACGTGACTATATCGACACCACTGCAGTTGTCCTAAGCTGTGAAGCCATGAGTTCTGGCGAGCAACGGGCGGAGAGCTCGGTCCAGGAGTGCGCAGCGATGCGTGCGAGCCTGCGCGAACAGCGACGGTCGTTCATGGCCGACGGGCCGCCCGACGTGGCCACTCGGCGCAACCGCATCGACCGGCTACTCGCCCTCGTCCTGGACAACACGGACGCGTTCGTCAACGCGATGGCCGCCGACTACGGCACCCGCTCCCGGGCGGCGTCGTTGTTCACCGAGATCGTCGGCATTATGTCAGTCATCGAACACACGAGATCACATGTGGCCAAATGGATGCGGCCGACCCAACTGATGCGCGCGGCACGGTTGTGTGGCCTGCGGGCCGAGGTTCAGCCGTGCCCGCTGGGCGTTGTCGGGATCATCGGACCGTGGAACTTCCCGTTGAACCTGGTGGTGCTGCCAGCATCAGCGGCATTCGCGGCGGGCAATCGGGTGATGATCAAGATGTCGGAGATCACCGAACACACCGCGGAGCTGATTAAATCGACGACCGAATTACTTCGACGCAACCGAACTCGACGTCGTCACCGCTGGTCTCAGTATCGCAGCCGCTTTCGCGTCGTTGCCGTTCGACCACTTGTTTTTCACCGGCTCGCCGTCGGTGGGCTCGTTGGTGCAGCAGGCCGCTGCGCAGAATCTCGTCTCCGTGACGCTGGAGCTGGGTGGGAAGAACCCGGTCGTCGTCGCACCCCGCGCCGACATTCGCCGATCGGCGGCACGGATCACCCGGGCGCGCATGGTCAACGGGGGACAGGTCTGCGTCTGTCGCGACTACGTTTTCGTGCCCGACGATCTGCTGGAGACGTTCGTCGGCGTCGCGCGCCAGACGTTGCGCGGCATGTTCCCGAACATCGTCTCCAATGACGACTACTGCTCCAGTGTCAACCAAGCCAGCTTCGACAGGGTGCTGGGACTGATCGAAGACGCGCGCGTGAAGGGCGCCACTGTCGAAACCATTGCGCCCGAGCATGAGTCACTTCCGGACCGCGCCAAGCGCAAGATCGCGCCCACCATCGTTCGCGACATCGACGACCGCATGAAGATCGCCGACGAGGAGATCTTCGGACCCGCCTTGGCAGTCAAAGGGTATTCACGACTCGCCGACGCTATCGACTACATCAACCAGGGCCCGGCTCCGCTGGTGGCCTCCTGGTACGGACCCGATGACGACGACTTCCGCGCTTTCGTCCGCAATACCCGCAGCGGTGGTGTGGCCCGCAATGACTTTGCAGCACAAATGGTTCCGTCGGCTGCCCCGTTCGGCGGCGTGGGCCGCAGCGGGACGGGGGCATACCACGGCAAGGCGGGCTTCGACACGTTCAGCCACTACCGAACTGTGGTCGGCAACGATCTACCGTTCAGCATCACCGGATCCGCGGCACCACCGTTCGGCAAACCGTTGCGGCTCGGCGCGGATGTCGCATTGCGGATCGCGCGGATGCGTACCCACCGCCGGCTCAAGGCAGCTAGCCGTCGCTGATTGCCTGCTCGCGGGTCCACCTGTAGTCGGCCTTGCCGGATGGACTGCGCTCGATGACGGGACGGAAGACGACAGCTTTCGGAAGTTTATAGCGCGCCAAGGACTTTGCGGCGTGTTCGATCAATTCGCCCTCGCTGGCCTGCGCGTCAGCGGCCAATGCCACGATGGCGACCACCTCCTGGCCCCAGCGTTCGCTGGGCCGCCCGGCCACCACCACGTCGGCCACCGCGGGATGCGACGCGATCGCGATCTCGACCTCCTCGGCGAAAATCTTTTCGCCGCCGGAGTTGATGCATACCGAGTCTCGGCCAAGCAACTCGATGGTGCCGTCGGCGAGGTGGCGCGCCCTGTCGCCGGGTACCGCGTAGCGCACACCGTCGATGACGGGGAAGCTTGCGGCCGTCTTGGTTGCATCGCCCTTGTAGCCGAGGGGCACATAGCCGCGCTGCGCGAGCCAGCCGATGCCGTCGTGCCCCGGGTCGAGCACGCGGCTGAGGTCTTCGGCGATCACGCAGGTGTCGGGTCCAGGGTTGAATCTGCCGGTCGACACCGTCCCGGTCACCGACAGGTGGCTCATCTGTGCACCGGACTCCGAGGAGCCAACGCCGTCGACCACCATGAGGCCGGGACGCGCCTGAATCAGTCGCTCTTTGACGTAGGGAGTCAACAGCGCCCCGCCATTGGCTACCACCGCCAGTGACGACACGTCCGCGATCCCTCTCTCGATGGCCGCGACAAGGGGGCGAGCCATCGCGTCGCCGACCACGGTTATCGCCGCCACCTTTTCCCGCTCGATGGTGCGGACAACTTCGTCGGCATCCAGGTGGTCGACAACCGTTGGAAAGACCACAGACTGCCCGGTCGTCATCGCGGTCATGACACTCCATTGGGCGGCGCCGTGGATCAGGGGCGGCAGAATCATCAGCTTGGTTCCTGGCCCGGCGGATGCTCGCGCGACGAGTTGTTCATAGGAGTTCACCGGTTGGCCGCTGACCAGGTCGCGGCCGCCGAAGGAGGTCATGAAGATGTCATGCTGGCGCCAGAGCACACCTTTGGGCATTCCCGTTGTGCCACCGGTGTAGAGCACGTACAGGTCATCCGGCGAAGGCTGCACCGGCGGCGGTGCCGGTGAACTCGATTTCATGACCGAGTCGTAGTCCACCGCCCCGTAGATGAGGTCGTTACCCGAGTCGTCGGCGATCTGAATGAGGACACGCAGCTGGGGCAGATCCGGCAGGACTTCGGCCACGCGTGGGGCGAAGGCGGCGTGGTAGATCAGCGCGCTGGCGCCAGCGTCGGCAAGCAGATATTGCAGTTCGCTCTTGACGTAGCGGAAGTTGACGTTGAACGGTGCAACCCGCGCCCGGAACGCGCCGAGCAACGCCTCGACGAATTCGGTTCCGTTATAGGCGTAGAGGCCGATCAGGTCCTGCCCGACCTCGTGCCCGGCGAGCGACGACCGCTCGGTGTGACACCTCAGCCCACGGGAGTGCAGGTATGAAGCCAGCCGGTTGGACCGCTCGACAACTTGCGCATACGCGTATCGCCGTTCGCCCTGGATGACCAGCTCGCGATCCGGGAACGCGGCACTGACGGCGTCGGCGACGGCGGGAACCGTAAACTGCGTTGTCGTCTCAGACATCGGGCCTCTCATGGCTGGTGCGGAAGCAATCGAATCATGAGGCCGTGGGCCTCGCTCAGCAGGGTGCCGTCAACGGTCGTCAGAAGCGCAGCGACGAATCGGCCCAACTCCGCAGGTGCTTCAACCGGGCTGATTTCGGGAAAGCAGCCGCGGACTTCGGGCGTGATCTCGGTCATGGGTTCTTCCACACGTCGAGCAGCTCGTCGGTCGTGGTCACAGTTGCCAGCAGTGACAGCGTGTTCTCGATGACCGCATCGCCATAGTCGGCCGGAACGCCGGCGACGGCGGCGCGAGGCACGACGACGTGGTAGGCGGCGTTGACGGCGTCCATGACAAGGTTGGGAATTGCGACATTGAGCGACACGCCAACCACGACCAATGCGCGGACGCCGAGGTTACGCAGAATTGCGTCGAGGTCGGTGCCGCCCATCGGTCCGAAACCATGCCAGCGGTTTAGCACTAAATCGGTTGGCTCAGGGCCTAACTCGGGCAGCAGCGCCGCACCGGGCGTGCCGAGAGCAAGGTCGACCTCGCCGCGACCGATGGCGAAGATCTTGGCGTTGTGGTTTGCGCCCAGCCCGTCGGGTCGTCGCTGCACCAGGCAGTGCACCACACGGACGCCGGCGGCCCGCGCCGCGGGCAGCAACCGCATGATGTTGCGCAACGCGAGGCGGTGGGGTTCCTTCGCCAGCGCAGCCAGCCCGGCATTGGGCCCGATGACGGCGCCCTGACACTCCTGGGTGATGATCGCGGTGTGCACATGGCGGGTGAGATCCTGCAGCGCCGTCATGCCGGGACGTCGTCGAACTGTGTCGCCCAGTTGCGCAGTGCCATAGGAGGCTTCGCGTCCTGCTTGGCCAGGGGCGGCCGCTCGACGTACTTTTGATACCGTCAGATCTCCAGATCCTCGAGCAGCCGCACGTCGCCGACCGGGAATTCCCCCGACCAGCCGATCATGAACAGCCGGTCGCTTTCCAGGTGAACGGGAACTTCACACCGGCGCCTCCCTGAACACGTCCGCTGATACTAAGGACGCTACAGTATAGATTTCGGCTTGACGGAGAGCTATCGGGTTTGATGCTGCTGGTTATCGCCGCCGTGAAATTCGACGCGGCGATCGGGTCCAGCATGTGAGAAGCGCCGCTTATGGCAGCGCGCCGGGGCGCCCAAGCGGTACCTTCGCGTTCTGCTGGATGGTCGAAGTCGTGTTCATCTCGGAACGCTGGAACGTCAAGGAAGCGTCGTCGCGCGTCGGCGCTGTATGCGCGGTGACGAGTCGCATGCAGATCGCCACCGCCGCAACCAATCACAACACGCGTCACCCCCTGATCACCGCATCATGGGCCACCACCATGCATCGGCTTTCCGGCGGACGCTTCACCCTTGGCATCGGACGCGGAGTCGCCGCGATGTATAGCGGATTCGGTATCCCGGCAGTCACCACGGACCAGATGGACGACTGGGTTCAGGTCATGCGCCGCTTGTGGCACGGCGAGGTGATCTTCAATCACGACGGGCCAATCGGCAAATACCCTGTGCTGGTGCTCGATCCCGCCTTCGACGAAGACATCCGACTGGGGCTTGTGGCGTTTAATCCGAAATCAACTGGGATCCCTCTGTGCTGCAACGGTTCCGGGAGGATCCGGTCGTGACCTCGATTTCTGGCGGGATCGACCACAAGGCTACGCCCGAGCAGATCGAGCACATCGCGGAGTTGATCCCCGACGAGTGGCTCGAGCCCTCGGCGACCGGGTCGGCCCAACAATGCGTGCAGCGCATCCGCAAGGAGTTCGACTACGGCGGCCGACGCGGTGATCATGCACGGCGCCACGCCCGACGAACTCGAGCCGATCGTCGCCGAGTACCGAAGCAAGCCGCTTAAGGCATGATCGCCGTGCGCGCGACCGGCTCCGGCGCGGCTTGGCGGGTGTACAGACCGCGTTGCAAGGCAGCCAGCAGCGCGTCGCGCGTCTCGCGCGGATCGATGAGCTCGTCGAAGCCCATGTGCTCGGCCGACCGATATGACGCTTCCAGTTCGGCTTCCCGCAGTTTCGCCGACAGGTCTTCACCGGCATGCGATGCGCGGCTCAACGCAGACGCGCTCATCGCGCCCATCGTCGCGCCGGGGTAGGCGAAGGTGGCCACTTGGTCGTCGAACCCGATCAACGACATGACCATGGAACCGAACCCGTATGCCTTGCGCAGCGTTACATGCAGTTTGAG
>NZ_CAXUCH010000243.1:0-6299 GCF_964249325.1 uncultured Mycobacterium sp.
GCTGCCGACGACGAATCCAAGAAGGCTATCGGTTAGCCGGATTCCGTGACGAAAGTCAAGGCTGGGCCTCCATCAGCAGTAGCGCGCCGTCAACGATCCCGTCGGCAGATTGAAACCCCGTGCACATCGCTCGAATCCGGATGGGCCGGCCTCGCCGGTTGACGGCGTCGACGAGACACTCGCCCGGATTCTGCGGATCCACGAACGCATTGCCGATCAACGGCCGCACAGTCTCCATCGGCAGCCCGATGTCGAGGGCGGTAAGCACATCCCCCGCCGTCTCATCGGCGCGCAGTCCCCATAATCCCTCGCACCTGCGGTTCCACACCACCACCCGCATCTCGCGATCGACTACCACCAAGCCGAGATGCACGGAGTTGACAAGTGATTCGAGAAATGTCCGGGTGGCTTCGAGTTCGGCGCTGCGGTCGTGCAGCGTGTCGTTGATGGTGTGCAGCTCGTCGTTGGTGGACTGCAGTTCCTGGTTCATGGTCTCAAGTTCTTCGTTGGTGGACTGCAGTTCCTCGTTGGTTGTCTCAAGCTCCTCCACGGTGGACTGCAGTTCTTCGTTGGTCGTCTCGAGTTCTTCATTGGTGGACTGGAGCTCTTCATAAGCCGCCTCGGCTTGGCGGTTGGTGTGCATCAGCTTGTCCAACAGCGCCCTTGTCGCGGTGACGTCGAAAAACACGATCGATACGCCCAGTAGCCCGTTTTCGGCGTCGACGAGCGGATTGACGTGGACTTCCAACCACGCCGTTTCCGATCCGGGTCGCTGCCACTGACGTCCTGGATCCGAGCGGATCGGCGCTCTACCTTGGCCTGTTCCAAGTAGGCACGCAACTCGACCGGCCGATAGGAGACTTCCAGGTCGCGCAGCAGCCGACCGATGTCGCGTCCCGAAAGCCCGAAGAGCATCTCGGCCTGCTGGTTGACCATCGCGACGGTGTCCTCCCCGGTCACTACGATCTGGGCGACCGGGCTGGTACGAAACGCCATCTCCCGCAAGGGGTCTAGCGTCGGCAGGTCGCCAAGCCGGTCGTACATCGACATGGCCGGGTCATAGCGGTCGAAGCCTGCGCGCGATGCGCCGGCCTTGCGGAAGATGCGGTGTTTGAGGTTCACCGGGGTGAACCGATCGCTGTGGTTCAGCAACATCTCGGCGTGGCCGAGAAACAGCGTGCCCTGGGGGCCAGGGCAAAATGCAGCCGTGCCAAGACAGTTCGCTGGGTTTCCGCGATCAGGTACATCAGGGTGTTGCGGCAGGCCAGCAGATCCACCCGCGATATCGGTGCATCCTTGACTATGTCGTTCCGGCCGAAGATGACTGCGCGACGTAGGTCCTTGTCGAACACGTAGCGGCCGTCAACGCATTCGAAGTACCGGTCCCGCAATTTCTCCGGCACCGACTCTACGGCCTTGGCATCGTAGGTGGCGGATCGCGCCTGGGTAAGAGCCTCTTCGTCGATGTCGGTGGCATAGATCTTCACCCGCTGGCGGAACGCATCTGGGCCAAGCGCCTCGGCGAGCAGCATGGCCAGACTGTATGCCTCCTGACCGGATGCGCATCCGGCGCTCCAGACCCGGATTGGGTCGTCGGGACTGCGCTCAGCGAGCATCCTGGGAATGACGCCGGTGCTGATGAAATCCCATGCTTCGGGGTCGCGGAAGAAGTCGGTGACGTTAATCAAGATGGTGTTGAACAGTGCCGCGAACTCGTCCGGATTGGCCTGCAACACGTCGAGATACTGCTCGAAGGTAGTGTACCCGCCCTGATCCATCCGGTGCCGCACTCGCCGCATCAGCGTGGTGCGCTTGTACCCGGTGAAATCGAATCCCCTCGAGTCCCGCATGTAGTTGAGCAGCGCTTCGAAGGATTCGTCCTTATTCTCGTCCATTTCGTCCCGTTCCGCCCGCAGCGCGTCGCGAGACTGAACATTACC
This sequence comes from uncultured Mycobacterium sp., assembly GCF_964249325.1. NCBI lineage: Bacteria > Bacillati > Actinomycetota > Actinomycetes > Mycobacteriales > Mycobacteriaceae > Mycobacterium > uncultured Mycobacterium sp. The sequence continues at coordinate 1,941 of NZ_CAXUCH010000243.1, forward strand.
CGGCTCTGGAGTAGCGGGCCCGTCCTTCCCGGGACTGGTCAAAGCTGGTTTTCCGGTCCGATCACGGCCCACACCGTCTTGCCGGACGGCGTCGGTGTGTTGCCCCAGGCGCGACACAATGCGCTCACGATCTCTAGGCCGGACACCTGGCGCCGGCTGCCGATCACAGCCTCGCGACGTTCCGCGGGACCTGAACTGCCGTCTTGCACCGCAACCGTGACGGTTTTGCCGTCGGTTTCCAATACCAGGACCGGCGTGCTGGCAGTGTGCATAAGCACGTTTTCGACGAACACGTTGACAATTACCGTCGCCACCGAGATCAGCTGGCTCTGGGACCAGTTTGTCAGCGACTCCGCTACCAGTGCCCGCGCGCGGGCGAGACTTTTAAGCGAGCCCGGCAGCTCCGCGCAGACCCGCAGTCGGTTAGCTAACCGGCCGTTGGCGACCGCATGCAAGGCCGACTCGATTGTCGGGTGCACCGGCACATACCGCGCGATACCGTTACGCGCGATGATCGCCCGCCGGTCGGGGTAAACGCAGACCAGCACGATCGGGACACCGGGCCAGGTGCAGACGTGCCAATGCGCGCTGGTAAACACGGCCCACGCCGATGGCGCCGGCACCGCGAGGGCATCGACGTCGATGATGACGGCACGCGGTTCGTCTAGCGCCGCCTTGATGATGGCGTCGCGAAGCCACAGGTACGTGGTGCTGTCGAGCACGCCGTCGGCGGTGAGCAGACACGTTGTGTTGACGGTCTGTGCGGAAACCGCCAAGTGGCTCATCGGCCTAGCCGCCGGGATCACCTGGTTGGGGCTGCAGCCCCGTCAGCCGTTCGCTGAGCACCGTCATTGCGTTTTCGGCCTCCTCGGCGAGCGCGTTATACCGCTCGCTCATCATCCCGCGGCTGACTTGGCCTGCCAGCCGGCGCGACAGCTTGGCTTTCTCCTGCAGGCTGCGCAGCGCAGCCCAGAGGGCGTTCTCGAACTCCTCGTCGCGCGCCCGCAGCAGCGCGGTGGCCGTCCAGGCATGCCCGACGCGACAGCGGTAATTGCCATCGCTGATCGCGATCAGCGATCCATTGCAGTCGGGGCAGGTGTAACCGGACGGCGGGCCCAGCCGCTTGGTGTCGAATTCGGTCGAAAACCGTCGCGCCATGGCGATTCGGTTTTCCAGCTCCATGCGCGGGTCGGGTTGCATTTCACGTTCCTCGAGTACTCGATCGGCCAGCTGCTTGAGCAAGCGGCCCATGTCAGCCGCAGGCGTCTCGTGGTCGACAACGCCCGCATCGATCGCGTTGAGCGGCATGGCCGCGAACAACGCATCCGAACGTGATTGGGCCATTGTGGTGCCCCCGCGCGACCGGATCGCCGCCAGGCCCAGCACGCCGTCGTCGAGCACGCCGGACAGCAATACTCCTACCGCGTACTGACCGTAGGCCAGCGCGACCGACCGAAACAGCGCGTTGATGGCCGGCCGGTGACCGTTTTCGGTTGGTCCACCCGACAGCATGATCCGGCGGTCATAGACGAGAAGATGCTGGTTGGGGATAGCCACGTAGATGGTGCCCGCTTCAATGGGCACGCCGTGGCTGGCCGGTACCGCCGGAAGGGGGCCATTGCGGTCGATGATGCGGGGGAGCACGCTCGGCGCTGCGGCCGGCATATGCAGGACCACCAGCAGCCCATACGGCAGGTCGGGGGATAGGCCACTGGCGAACTGGGTAAGCGCTTCGACCCCACCAGCCGAGGCGCCAACCACAACGACGTCGGACGCACCGTTTCCTAGAGTCATGTGCGGGCCACCGCTGGGGGAGTACCCACGAGAGTGGTGGCCAACCCATGCTCGCGGCCTATCGGGTTTCGTAGAGCCCAACAGAGCTGGAGGTCAACGAGTCGGCGCCCAACGGTTATAGCTGTGTCACCACGACTTCGACGCCGTCCAGCGCGAACGGCGGTGGGCCAACGCCGACGATCGTGTGGGTGCCTTGGGGTGTTTCTTCGGTGATGCGCGCAGGCGCGCTGCGCTCACCTACAGCCAGCGCCACCGCTCGCGACTGCTTGAGCACTCCAGCCGGCAGAGTGTCGAAAATCGTTCCCTGCCAATGGTATTGCCCGCCAATCGGGTCGATGTAGCCGGTCAGCCGGACCCGCACCCGCCGGTGAGTGTCGGCGATGCTCAGCATCGCCGGCCCGTCGTAGGTCGCGTCCTCGACGCCGGTGCTCGACGACAGGTCAAATGCCGACGCCACTCGATGCCTCGTCGGGCGCCGCACGTGCACGCGCTCGTTGAACACCTGTTGACTACTGTGGCGCACCTCGATGCGGGTGCCGGCTTTGAATGTCATACACTTGACGCATCGGGTGATGTAACGCACCTGTGCTTCGTAATCGGCCCCGGCGATCAAGAAGTAGTTGGGGAACCCGTGCACAGCGATACCGAGGTAGGGCTCCATGCCGTCCTGCCAGGCCCGCCGGAACGTCACTCCCCGCGCGCCGACGAGCGTGTCGTCGCTAACCTCATCGGCGATCGCCAATCCGGTGCCGTAGATGATCGCATCTACGTCATGGTGGGCACCGTCGCACGTGCGGATGCCGCGGGCGGTCACGGTCTCGATGGGCGAGCGCATCAGTTCGGGCTGTCGATGGCTACGGGCCTGCTGCATTGGCCATGCCTGGCGACGCATCCAGCGCCTGCGGCGGGCCAAGGGGCCATGTAGCACCGGGACGAACCGGCGCGGTGGATACGCGAACACTTTGACTGACGCGGCCAGCGCTACCAACTGGTCGACGGATCGGCCGGCGCTGCTGTCGGCGCCGACGAGCGCGACGCGTTTGCCGGCCGGCTCGAAATCGCGCTGCCATGCCGCTGAGTGAAACGACACGCCTCGAAAGTCAGTCTGCGCGAGCTTGTTTGGAATCCATGGAACGAACAGCAGCGGGTTGGTGGCGATGACGACCCGGCCGCGAGACATATCGCCGCCGCGGGTTTGCAGCACCCACGTGTCGGTGTCGTCGTCGAATACCGAGCTAACGACTTTCTCTTCCAACATGATGCCGGTGATCCCGGCCTCGGTTAGCGCTGTCCGGGAGCACGCCGCGGCCGCTCCGGCGCCGACGATGACGACGTCGTGGCGCGGCTCAGCGGTATCGAGCGTGTGCGTCACAGAAACCCGCTGCGCCTCCACTGCCGGCGCGCGATCGGCCCCATCAAGCCGACCTCGGTCAAAAACGACGCCAACGGCGCAAATCCGCTCACCTGAACCTCATGCCGGTGGGCGCTGGTGAGCACGCTTCGTCGCGCCTCGCGCACATCCAGACCCGCGCGGGCATACGGGATCGGATTGCTGAACAGGTAGCGGAAGAACAGCCCACCGAGACCGTTGATGTTGGCGAAGAACCATCTGTTGATCCGCGGCATGTCGGCCGCCCGCTTGCGCAGGCCGTCGCGCGCGAACTGGATGTGGCGAGCCTCTTCGGTGACGTGAATGCGCATCAGCCGCTGCACCATTGGTTGCAACTCAGGGTCGTCCATCATCTGCCGCTGCAGAGAGTCAAAGATCTCCTCGCCGATCAACGCGGCCACCCACAGCATCGCGCCGCGAAACGCCAACGGCAGGGCATTGATGATGATCCGGTGATACAGCCGCGGACGCACCGGCTTGGCTCCGACCCGCTCGATGGCCTTGCCGAACATCACCATGTGACGGGTTTCGTCACCCAGCTCGGTCAGCGCGTAATGCGATTCCCGGGCCGTCGGATCCTCGTGCATGAGCCTGCGCAGCAGGGCCTGGTTGAGGATGTTCTCGAACCAGATACCGGCCGACAGTGTGTTGACGAACTCTTGGCGCGACAGTTCGATTCGTTGCGCGCGAGACATCTGGTTCCACATCGGGGTGCCGTACAACGACACGACCTTGGGCGGCAGGTAGAACTTGTCCTGGTCGAGCGGCGCGTCCCAGTCGATGTCGACGATCGGCGCGTAGGACTTCTTCACCGCCCCCTTCAGCAAGCGCTCCGAGAACTCCTCGCGAGTGGGCCCGGTGGGCTTCACCGGAGTGGTCATGACGCCGCTCCTTCGTCGATATCGTTCTCTCGACGGTAGGAATCATCCACCCAAGATGTCAATACCCTTGGTACCGGATACCTCAGGTTCCGGCTGGCTGCTGGCGGGCCTTGTGCGCTCGTCCTATATGTTCTTCGTCGCGCAGGCGTTCCACCATGTGCGGATAGTGCAATTCGAAGGCCGGGCGGTTCGACCGAATCCTCGGCAGTTCGGTGAAGTTGTGCCGCGGCGGCGGGCAACTGGTGGCCCACTCCAGCGAGTTGCCGTAGCCCCACGGGTCGTCGACCGTGACCG
>NZ_CAXUCH010000244.1:0-6278 GCF_964249325.1 uncultured Mycobacterium sp.
CCCCGCGTCCGTGGGCGGCGGCGGTGTGCAAGAGCGGTTGCAGGGAGCCGAATCCCGGATACGGCGACGCGGTGACGGCGTCGGCGGCCAGCGGCGAGTCACCCACCCAGGCCTGGGCGTAGGCCGCCATCGTGGAGCCGACGTCACCGCGCTTGGCGTCGGCCAGCACCAGGACGCCGATGCTGCGCAGCGCCGCGATGGTGCGTTCCAGCACCGCGTATCCAGCGGCCCCGTAGGCCTCGAAGAACGCGACCTGCGGTTTGACCACGGCGAAGCCGGCGTAGGCCTCGATACACGTGTCGCAGAACGACGCCAGGCCATCGGGCGTGGTCGGCAAGTCCCAGGCGCGCAGTAGCTCCGGATGCGGGTCGATCCCCAGACACAGCGGCCCCCGCTGCGACATCGCGTCGCGCAGCCGGGCGCCGAACCCGGGCATGACTAGCGCCCGCCGTTGGTCAGCGCGCTGTGCAGTTCCTGCAACGAACGCACCCCGATGTCGCCGCGGATCCCCGCCTCGATGCCCTGCACCGCGGCCGACGCGCCCTGCACCGTCGTCACGCACGGGATGTTCATCGCCACCGCGGCCGAACGGATTTCGTAGCCGTCGATGCGCGGTCCGGAGTTGCCGTAGGGGGTGTTGATCACCATGTCGACCTCACCGGCCCTGATCGCGTCGACCGCGGACAGCGCTGGGCGGCCGGCACGGGGTTCTTCTAAATGCTTGCGCACCACCTCGCACGGAATTCCATTGCGCCGCAGGGTTTCCGCGGTGCCTTCGGTGGCCAGCACCCGGAAGCCCAGGTCGGCCAGCCGTTTGACCGGGAACACCAGCGAGCGTTTGTCGCGGTTGGCCACCGACACGAACACAGTGCCCTCGGCCGGCAGCGAACCGTAGGCGGCGGTCTGGCTTTTGGCGAACGCGCTGCCGAAGTCGCGGTCGATGCCCATCACCTCGCCCGTCGACTTCATCTCCGGGCCCAGCAGCGAGTCGATGCCGGCCCCCTCGACGGTGCGGAACCGGTGGAACGGCAACACGGCCTCCTTGACCGCGATCGGGGCATCCGGCGCCGCGGTTGCACCGTCACCGGAGGCCGCCAGCATGCCCTCAGCGCGCAGCTGAGCGATGCTGGCGCCCAACATGATTCGTGCGCATGCCTTGGCCAGTGGAACGGCGGTCGCCTTCGACACGAACGGCACGGTGCGGCTGGCTCGCGGGTTGGCCTCCAGCACGTAGAGCACGTCGTCTTTGAGGGCATATTGCACGTTGAGCAGACCGACCACCCCGATGCCCTGGGCGATGGCCTCGGTTGCTTTCCGGACCTTCTCGATGTCGGTGCGGCCCAATGTCACTGGCGGCAGCGCGCAGGCCGAGTCGCCGGAGTGGATTCCGGCCTCTTCGATGTGTTCCATGATCCCGCCGATGTAGACCTCGACACCGTCGCACAGCGCATCGACGTCGATCTCGATGGCGTCCTCGAGGAAGCGATCCACCAGCACCGGGTGTTCGGGTGAGAGCGCGGTGGCGCGGGTGATGTACCCCTGCAGCGTGTCGTCGTCGTAGACGATCTCCATGCCGCGACCACCCAGCACGTAGGAGGGCCGCACCAGCACCGGGTACCCGATCTCGGCGGCGATACGGCGGGCCTGGTCGAAGGTCGTCGCGGTGCCGTAGCGGGGGGCAGGTAGCCCGGCCGTCGAGAGCATATCGCCGAAGGCGCCGCGGTCCTCAGCCAGATCGATGGCCTCCGGTGGGGTGCCGACGATCGGAACCCCGGCGTCGGCGAGTCGTTGCGCCAGGCCGAGCGGGGTTTGGCCGCCCAGCTGCACGATGACGCCGACCACGCCGGGACCGCCTTGCGCCGACTGGGATTCGGCGTAGAACACCTCCAGCACGTCCTCGAATGTCAGCGGCTCGAAATACAGCCGGTCGGCGGTGTCGTAGTCGGTGGACACGGTCTCCGGGTTGCAGTTGACCATCACGGTCTCAAAACCGGCCTGGCTCAACGTGGTTGCTGCGTGCACACAGCTGTAGTCGAATTCGATGCCCTGCCCGATCCGGTTGGGACCGGAGCCGAGGATCAGCACCTTGGGTTTGTGGTTCTGCGGGGCCACCTCGGTTTCGGCGGCGGGGTCGAGCTCGTAGCTGCTGTAGTGGTACGGGGTCTTGGCCTCGAACTCCGCCGCACAGGTGTCGACGGTCTTGTACACCGGGTGGATGCCGAGCCGCTTCCGCAGCGAGCGCACACCGTTCTCGCCGGCCAGTTCCGGTCGCAGCGCGGCGATCTGGCGGTCCGAGAGCCCGCTGTACTTGCAGCGGCGCAGCAGCTCACCGTCCAGCACGGCGGCGTCGACCAGCTCCGCGCGCAGCTCGACCAGTTGCGCGATCTGGGCGACGAACCACGGGTCGACACCGCAGGCCTGCGACACCTGGTCGACCGACGCACCCAGCCGCAGCGCCAGTTCGATGTCATAGAGCCGGCTTTCGCTTGGTGTGGTCAGCCGCTGCAGGGTTTCGTCGACGCCGCCGGGCGGGTCCGGGGCCGTCCAGAAGCCGGCGCGGCCGGCTTCCAGCGACCGCATCACCTTGCCGAGCGCTTCGATGAAGTTGCGGCCCAACGACATCGCCTCACCGACCGATTTCATGGTGGTGGTCAACGTAGGGTCGGCGCCCGGGAACTTCTCGAACGCGAACCGCGGGGCCTTGACCACGACGTAGTCCAGGGTGGGCTCGAAGCAGGCCGGGGTTTCCTTGGTGATGTCGTTGAGGATCTCGTCGAGGGTGTAGCCGATCGCCAGCTTGGCGGCGATCTTGGCGATCGGGAAGCCGGTGGCCTTGGACGCCAGCGCGGACGACCGCGACACCCGCGGGTTCATCTCGACGACGATGAGCCGCCCGTCGCGCGGGTTGACCGCGAACTGGATGTTGCACCCACCGGTGTCCACCCCGACCTCGCGCAGGATCGCGATGGCCAGGTCGCGCATCCGCTGGTATTCCCGGTCGGTCAGCGTCATCGCCGGGGCTACGGTCACCGAGTCGCCGGTGTGCACGCCCATCGGGTCGACGTTTTCGATCGAGCAGACCACTACGACGTTGTCGTGGCCGTCGCGCATCAACTCGAGTTCGAATTCTTTCCAGCCGTAAATGGATTCCTCGATGAGCACATTGGCGCTGGGCGAGGCGGCCAGACCGGCGCCGGCCATCCGGTCGACCTCTTCGGCGCTGTGCGCCATGCCGGAGCCCATCCCGCCCATGGTGAAGCTCGGCCGCACCACGACCGGCAGGCCGAGTTCGGCGACCGTTTCGCGGACCTCGGCAAGAGTGAAACAGACGCGGCTGCGCGCTGATTCACCGCCGACCTTGCCAACGATGTCTTTGAACCGCTGGCGGTCCTCGCCGCGCTGGATGGCGTCGAAGTCGGCGCCGATCAGCTCGACGTCGTAGCGTTCCAGCACCCCGTTCTCGTAGAGCGCGACCGCGGTGTTGAGCGCCGTCTGTCCGCCCAGCGTGGCGAGCAGCGCGTCGATCTTGTTGCCGCGCTGGGCTTGTTGGGCGATGACGCGTTCGACGAAAGCCGGGGTGATGGGCTCGACGTACGTGTGGTCGGCGAACTCCGGGTCGGTCATGATCGTGGCCGGGTTGGAGTTGACCAGGCTGACCTGTAACCCTTCGGCTTTGAGCACCCGGCAAGCTTGGGTGCCCGAGTAGTCGAACTCACATGCCTGCCCGATGACGATCGGGCCGGAACCGATCACCAGGATGTGGCGCAGGTCGGTGCGGCGCGGCATCAGCCCTCCCCTGCCATCAGGTCGACGAACTGGTCGAACAGGTATTCCGCGTCGTGTGGTCCGGCCGCGGCCTCGGGATGGTATTGCACCGAAAACGCGCGACCGCTGGCCAGTTTGACGCCTTCGACGACGCCGTCGTTGGCGCAGGTGTGGCTCACGACGGCCGCACCGAACGGGGTGTCGAACCGTTGGCCAGCTTCGCCTTCCAGCGCGAACCCGTGGTTCTGCGCGGTGATCGCGACCCGCCCGGTGGCGTGGTCGATCACCGGGACGTTGATGCCGCGGTGGCCGAACACCATCTTGTAGGTGGACAGGCCCAGCGCGCGGCCGAGGATCTGATTGCCGAAACAGATGCCTAACAACGGAATTCCGGCGTCCAGCACCTGACGGGTCGCGGCGACGACATGGTCTGCGGTGGCCGGGTCGCCAGGGCCGTTGGACAAGAACACACCGTCCGGTTTGATCTCGGCGATCTGCTCGAAGGTCGCCGACGACGGCAGCACGTGGCTGCGGATGCCGCGCCGCGCGAAATTGCGCGGCGTGTTGGTTTTGATCCCCAGGTCGAGTGCGGCCACTGTAAACCGGTGCGGGCCTTGGGGTTCGACGATGTAGGTGCCGTCGGTGCTGACTTGGCCGGCCAGGTCGGCACCGAGCATAGGCGGCTGGGCGCGCACCCGCTTTATCAGCTCGTCCGGCTCGGCCAGCGCGACCCCGGAGAAGATCCCGGCTTTCATCGAGCCGCGGCTGCGCAGATGACGCACCGCGGCGCGGGTGTCGATGCCGGCCACCCCGACGATGCGCTGGCGGACCAGCTCGTCCTGCAGCGTGGTGGTGGCCCGCCAGTTGGAGGCGCGCGGCGACGGATCGCGCACCGCATAGCCGGCCACCCAGATCTTGTCGCCGCGGCTCTCGGCGTCTTCGGTGTTCCAGCCGGTGTTGCCGATCTGGGGCGCGGTCGCCACCACGATCTGGCGGTGGTAGCTGGGATCGGTCAGCGTTTCCTGGTAGCCGGACATGCCGGTGGAAAACACCGCCTCGCCCAGTGTCTGGCCGATCGCGCCGAGCGGCGTCCCGGTGAAGATCCGCCCGTCTTCGAGCACCAGCACGGCCCGGTCGCGGTTGTTCATCAGCATGCCTCCGGCAGCCAGCGGTGGTACTGGCTGCGGTCGTCGCCGCGAAAGCCGGTATCGATCTCGGTGCCCGACGGCAGCCGCCACCGGATCGCCAGTATCCCGTCGCGGGTGGTGACTTTGCCGACCATGCCGCGCTCGGTGCGGATGGCCGTGATCGACTCCTGCGGAATCCAGATCGGGCTGGCCTTCGAGCGTTGCACCAAAATTCCCTCGGGATAGCGGGTCAGGAGCGCCTTGCTGCGGTAGCCGAGATCGCCGACCGCTACCCGGTCATGCCAGCTGGGCGCCAGCGTGCAGCCGACGTAGATGCCCGGGGTTGGTGCGACGATCGCCGAGCCCACCGTCTCCGGTACCTCGGGCAGGGCGCCGATCAACGCGGCCTGGCGTTCACTGCGATGCCGCCAGCCGCGGACCATCAGCGAGATCACCAACGCGATCGCCAGCGCCAGCACAGCCGCGAAAATGAGCGACCCGATCAACGTTGCCGTGTTCAAGCGGGGCTCTTTCCGTCGCGGGCAGTGATATTGCCGCGCAGCAGCGTCGCAGTCACCGTGGCCGGCAACGTCATCGACTCGTACGGTGTGTTGCCTGAGCGGCTGGCCAGTTCGGACCCGGCGACGGTCCAGGTGGCGTCGGGGTCCACAATCGTGAGGTTGGCCGGCTCGCCCACCTCCAGCGGGCGGCCGTGGTCGGGCAATCCCGCGATGCGCGCAGGGTTCTCGCTCATCACCCGGGCAACGTCGCGCCAGCTCAGCAGGCCCGGCTCCACCATGGTGGCCGCCACCACCGACAGCGCGGTCTGCAGGCCGAGCATGCCCGGTCGCGCGGCGACGAATTCGACGCACTTCTCGTGCTCGGCGTGGGGGGCGTGATCGGTGGCCACGCAGTCGATAACCCCGTCGGCCAGGGCTTGACGCAACGCGGCCGCGTCGGCGGTCTCGCGCAGCGGCGGGTTGACCCGGTTCACGCCGTCGTAGGTCGCGAGCCTGGAATCGTCGAGCATCAGGTGATGCGGAGTCACTTCAGCGGTGATCGAAACACCTTGGGCTTTGGCCCATTTGAGGATTTCGACGGTCCCGGCCGTGGAGGCGTGGCAGATGTGCACCCGGGCGCCGGCGTCGCGGGCCAGCAGGGCGTCGCGCGCGACGATCGACTCTTCGGCGGCGCGCGGCCATCCCGAGAGCCCCAGCCGGGCGGCACAGGGCCCCTCATGGGCGACGGCGCCGACGGCAGCTACGACATCTACCACCTGCGCTACGGCTACATCTACCATACGTTCCGTACCAGCAACGAGTTGCACGGCGCCGACTTCCGCAGGCAGGAGGCGAACCGGCTGCGGTTCCTGTGGCGCATCCTGCG
>NZ_CAXUCH010000245.1:0-6210 GCF_964249325.1 uncultured Mycobacterium sp.
ACTGCGGATCTTCGAGCGCAAGCCGATACCGGCCTGGGGTTCGGATCTCAGCGGCATCGACTTCGACAACATCAAGTACTTTGTGCGCTCCACCGAGAAGCAGGCAGCCAGTTGGGACGATTTGCCCGAGGACATCCGCAATACCTACGACAGGCTGGGAATTCCGGAAGCTGAAAAGCAGCGATTGATTGCTGGAGTAGCGGCCCAGTACGAATCCGAGGTGGTTTACCACCAGATCCGGGAAGACCTTGAGAAACAAGGAGTTATCTTCCTAGACACCGATACCGGGCTGCGCGAGCACCCCGACCTCTTCAAGCAGTACTTCGGCACCGTGATCCCGGCCGGTGACAACAAGTTCTCCGCATTGAACACCGCGGTCTGGAGCGGCGGCTCGTTTATCTACGTACCGCCCGGCGTGCACGTCGATATCCCGCTGCAGGCCTACTTCCGGATCAACACCGAGAACATGGGCCAATTCGAGCGCACGCTGATCATCGTCGACGAGGACGCGTACGTTCACTACGTCGAGGGCTGCACTGCTCCTATTTACAAGTCGGACTCGCTGCATTCGGCGGTAGTGGAGATCATCGTGAAGCCGCACGCGCGGTGCCGCTACACCACGATCCAGAACTGGTCGAACAACGTCTACAACCTGGTCACCAAGCGGGCTCGCGCTGAGGCCGGCGCCACCATGGAATGGATCGACGGCAACATCGGGTCCAAGGTGACGATGAAGTACCCGGCGGTGTGGATGACCGGGGAGCACGCCAAGGGTGAGGTGTTGTCGGTGGCGTTCGCCGGAGAGGGCCAGCACCAGGACGCCGGCGCGAAGATGCTGCATCTCGCGCCCAACACGTCGAGCACCATCGTGTCCAAGTCGGTGGCCCGCGGCGGCGGCCGCACTTCCTACCGCGGCCTGGTACAGGTGAACAAGGGCGCTCACGGATCGCGCTCCAGCGTGAAATGCGATGCGCTACTGGTGGATACGATCAGCCGCAGCGACACCTACCCGTACGTCGACATCCGTGAGGACGACGTGACGATGGGGCATGAGGCCACCGTGTCCAAGGTCAGCGAGAACCAGCTCTTCTACCTGATGAGCCGCGGGCTCACCGAGGACGAGGCGATGGCGATGATCGTGCGCGGCTTCGTCGAGCCGATCGCCAAAGAGCTGCCGATGGAATACGCGCTGGAGCTCAACCGGCTGATCGAACTGCAGATGGAGGGTGCTGTCGGATGACGGCTCATGACCTGACCGTCGAGGGATCGCCAGCAGGGTCGTCACTCACCGCACTGAATAAGGGAGAGCTGTTCACGTCATTCGACGTCGACGCTTTCGAAGTTCCCGGTGGCCGCGACGAGATCTGGCGATTCACCCCGCTGCGCCGGCTGCACGGTCTGCACGACGGCTCAGCGCGGGCGACCGGCAACGCGACGATCACTGTCAGCGAACAGCCGGGCGTGCGAGTGGAAACCGTGCGTCGCGGTGACGAGCGGCTCGGCCAAGGCGGCGTACCCGCCGATCGGGTTGCCGCGCAGGCGTTTTCGGCGTTCAACGCCGCGACGCTGGTCACGGTGGAACGTGGCACGGCGCTGCAGACGCCGATTGAGATCGCGGTCACCGGGCCGGGCGAGGGAGCGACGGCCTACGGGCACCTGCAGCTCCGCATCGACGAACTCGGCGCGGCGGTCGTGGTGATCGACCACCGGGGTAGCGGAACCTACGCCGACAACGTCGAATTCATCGTCGGCGACGCCGCGCGGCTCACCGTCGTCTCGATCGCCGACTGGGCCGACGACGTCGTACACGTCAGCATGCACCACGCCGCGCTGGGCAAGGACGCGGTGCTACGCCATGTCGCGGTTACTCTCGGGGGTGATGTGGTGCGGCTGACGGGCCGGGTACGGTTCGATGCTCCCGGCGGCGACGCCGAGCTGCTCGGCCTGTACTTCGCCGACGACGGTCAGCACCTCGAGTCGCGGCTGTTGATCGACCACGCTCAACCTGACTGCAAATCCAACGTGCTGTACAAGGGTGCGCTGCAAGGAAATCCGGACTCCGACAAGCCCGACGCGCACACCGTGTGGGTGGGCGACGTGCTGATCCGCGCCATCGCCGCCGGCACCGACACCTTCGAAGTCAACCGCAACCTGGTGCTCACCGACGGTGCGCGCGCCGACTCGGTGCCCAACCTGGAAATCGAGACCGGCGAGATCGTCGGCGCCGGGCACGCCAGCGCCACCGGACGCTTCGACGACGAGCAACTGTTCTACCTGCGTTCCCGCGGCATCCCCGAAGAGCAAGCGCGCCGGCTGGTGGTGCGCGGCTTCTTCGGCGAGATCATCGCCAAGATCGCAGTACCCGAGGTGCGCGAGCGCCTAACCGCAGCCATCGAACACGAACTGGCCATCTCCGAAAACACGACAGCAAAGACGACAGCCTCATGACCACTCTGGAAATCAAAGACTTACACGTCAGCGTCACCGACCCATCGGACGGGGACCGCGAGATCCCGATCCTCAACGGCGTCAACCTGACTGTGAGTTCCGGCGAAACCCATGCGGTCATGGGCCCCAATGGCTCCGGCAAGTCCACGCTGTCGTACGCCATTGCCGGACACCCGAAGTACAAGGTGACGTCCGGATCCATCACGCTAGACGGTCAGAACGTGCTGGACATGAGCATTGATGAACGTGCGCGAGCGGGCCTCTTCTTGGCCATGCAGTACCCCGTCGAGGTGCCCGGCGTGTCGATGTCGAACTTCCTGCGCAGCGCTGCCACCGCGGTCCGCGGCGAGGCGCCGAAGCTGCGGCACTGGGTCAAAGAAGTCAAGGCCGCGCTGGACGCCCTCGACATCGACCCCGCCTTCGCCGAACGCAGTGTCAACGAAGGCTTTTCCGGTGGCGAGAAGAAACGCCACGAGATCCTGCAGCTGGGCCTGCTCAAGCCCAAAATCGCAATCCTCGACGAAACCGACTCCGGTCTGGACGTCGACGCCCTGCGCGTGGTCAGCGAAGGGGTCAACCGCTACGCCGAATCCGAGCACGGCGGCATCCTGCTGATTACGCACTACACCCGCATCCTGCGCTACATCCACCCGCAATTCGTGCACGTCTTCGTCGGCGGACGGATCGTGGAATCCGGAGGCCCGGAGCTGGCCGACGAGCTGGATCAGAACGGCTACGTGCGCTTCACCCAGACCGATGGCGGCGACCCGCTGCGCCCGGCTTCGCCGAGCTTGCAATCGCCGCGGACGGCGGTCACGGGGGCTTAGCCATGGCTGTCTCTGTTGGTCGGTCACACCTACTGGACTTGACCGCGATCCGCGCCGATTTCCCCATCCTTAAGCGCGTGATGCGCGGCGGAAAGCAGCTGGCCTACTTGGATTCCGGCGCGACGTCGCAGCGCCCGGTCCAGGTGCTCGACGCCGAGCGGGAGTTTTTGATCACGTCCAACGGCGCGGTGCACCGCGGCGCGCACCAGCTGATGGAGGAGGCCACCGATGCCTACGAGCAGGGCCGCGCTGACATCGCTGCGTTCGTCGGTGCCGACGTCGACGAGCTGGTTTTCACCAAGAACGCCACCGAAGCCATCAATCTGGTGTCCTACGTGTTGGGCGACACGCGCTTCGAGAATTGTGTCGGGCCAGGCGATGTCATCGTCACCACTGAGCTCGAGCATCACGCGAACCTAATCCCGTGGCAGGAGCTCGCCCGGCGCACCGGCGCCAGTTTGCGCTGGTACGGGATAACCGGCGGTGAGAAAGAAGCCGGCCGCATCGACCTGGACTCCTTGCGGCTCGACGAACGGGTCAAAGTCGTTGCCTTCACGCATCACTCGAATGTGACCGGTGCACATGCCCCGGTATCCGAGCTGGTGGCCCGGGCGAAGTCCGTCGGTGCCTTGACCGTGTTGGACGCTTGCCAGTCGGTGCCGCACCAGCCGGTCGACTTCCATGGGCTCGACGTCGACTTCGCCGCATTTTCCGGCCACAAAATGCTGGGGCCCAACGGAATCGGAGTGCTGTATGGCCGCCGTGGTCTCCTCGCCAAGATGCCGCCGTTCCTCACCGGTGGCTCGATGATCGAAACCGTCACCATGGAGGCCACCACCTACGCGCCGCCACCCCAGCGGTTCGAGGCCGGCACCCCGATGACCTCCCAGGTCGTCGGCTTAGCTGCAGCGGCACACTATCTGCAAGCGATCGGGATTGATGCCGTCGACGCGCACGAACGCCAGCTTGTTTCGGCCACGATTGAGGGCCTGTCTGCCATCGACGGCGTTCGGATCGTCGGGCCGACATCGATGCAGGACCGCGGATCGCCGGTGGCTTTCGTGGTCGACGGTGTCCACGCCCACGACGTCGGCCAGGTGCTCGACGACGAGGGCGTCGCCGTACGGGTTGGACACCACTGTGCGCTGCCGCTGCACCGCCGCTTCGGCTTGGCGGCGACCGCGCGGGCGTCGTTTGCCGTGTACAACACCGTCGACGAAGTCGACCGGCTGGTCGCCGGTGTACGTCGCGCCGTGGAGTTCTTCGGGGGAGCGTGACGGTGCGCCTGGAGCAGATCTATCAGGACGTGATCCTCGATCACTACAAACACCCGCAACACCGCGGCCTGCGCGAGCCGTTCGCCGCGCAAGTGCAGCACGTCAACCCAATCTGCGGCGACGAGGTCACGCTGCGCGTCGCGTTGTCCGACGACCGTGAACGGGTTGTCGACGTGTCCTACGACGGACAAGGTTGTTCGATCAGCCAGGCGTCGACCTCGGTGCTCACCGAGCAGGTGATCGGTCAAGACGTGGGCCAGGCGCTGAAGACCGTCACCGCGTTCACCGAAATGGTTTCGTCGCGCGGAAACATCGAGGGCGACCCAGATGTTCTCGGCGACGGCGTCGCGTTCGCCGGCGTGGCGAAATATCCGGCACGGGTCAAATGCGCACTGCTGGGCTGGATGGCGTTCAAAGACGCGGTGGCACAGGCGATTACAGACGTTGAGGAGGTTAACCATGAGCGAAACCGCAGCACCGGATAACGAATTGCTCGCCGACGTCGAGGAGGCGATGCGAGACGTCGTCGACCCCGAGCTGGGGATCAATGTCGTCGACTTGGGGCTGGTCTACGGCCTTAACGTCGAACACAGCGACGACGGCACGGTTGCGCTGATCGACATGACGCTGACCTCGCCGGCTTGCCCGTTGACCGATGTCATCGAAGACCAGTCGCGCACCGCGCTGATCGGCGCCGGCCTGGTCGACGAACTGCGCATCAACTGGGTGTGGAACCCCCCGTGGGGTCCCGACAAGATCACCGACGACGGCCGCGAGCAACTGCGTGCCCTCGGCTTTACCGTGTAAGCCATCACGCTTGAAGTCAAACTCCGCTGAGAGCCCGAGCATGCGCTCGGCGTTGAGTGCGCGATTTTCTTGTGGGCGCGTTTGATTGGCATCTGATCGAGAAATTCCGGTGCGGCTTTCATATTGGCGATAGTCGGCGGTGAACACGATCCGGTCGACGCCAAATGACGTGGACCATGGCCAGAGAGGCTGAGGACAAACTCCAACTAGGGTTGCGATTCGCTCCTCGCCGAGATCATGATGCCTGCGGGCCATTCGCCTTGCGAGCCTGTGGCGCCGTAACCGGCCTGTGGCAGTAGTTCGATTCCCGAGTTGATCGGTTCTTCTGGTGCTCTTGGGATATGGCCGGCAGCTGGTCTTCAAAAGCGATGCCTTCATAACATCTCCTTCTGGCCGGGTGAAACGGAGGTTGTCGCAGTCGGGACGACTCCGCGTGGAGGTGACCACAGTCGACGTCGGGCAAATCGTCCTTCCCCGAGGATGGCGCCCGTGGCCTGATCATTCATCGCCGCAGGCGCGGTGGCGAGAGGATGGCGAACTCAGACAAAATATCGACCATGGTCAAACCCGCCTCGGCGACAATCGGACACGGAGGTGTGCCGGTGGGAATACAGTCGAGAGCGACCGCTTTCTACGTAGTTGCTCATCGCCGTCAGGTCGGCGTCGGCACGTAGAGCACGACACACGAAGGCCAGATCCTGCCCGAGCATCCCACGGTCGGCGTCGAGGAAGAGTTCCTCTTGATCGGTGCCGACAACGAACCATCGCCGGCCAATCGGGCGGTCGCCGATAAGGCGCGGTGTCGTGGTGTCGAGCTGCAGCTGGAATTGACCACTTGCCAGGTGGAAACC
>NZ_CAXUCH010000246.1:0-6199 GCF_964249325.1 uncultured Mycobacterium sp.
CGGCGGGGGCGGCGGCTCGAGAGCAGGCCCGGGCGCGGCGGCGCCGGCGCGCGAAGCTGCGCGGGTACGGCGAAGAGTACATGGATATGAATGTCGAGGTGCAGCCCGACTGGGGGGCGCCGCCGGATGAGAAGCCAGTCGTCTCCACGGTGGCCTCCGATCAGGATGCGGGAAAGCTGGGGTTTGCCGGCACAGTAGGCAAGCAGACAGTTGCAGAGGCGGCGGGCTTGACCACGCTCGCCGGTAACGAGCTCGGCGGGGGCCCCAAGATCCCGATGGTCCCCGGAACCTGGAATCCAGCCCAGGCCGCCGAGGCGGGAGAGGACGGAGAGCACTGCTGATGCAGCAACGCTCGTCCGGCCTCAACGTCGAGTTCTCGTGTCCTTGCCACCGACGGATATCTTCGGATATATGGTGCGGCGGGCCAATTGGCCGCCGATGTTCTCGGGTCCCGCCGACGTTGGCGAACAGCGTTCGCTTCCTCAGTTTCTTCGAGCGACGCTTGCAGTCCACTGTGCCTGCCTGCGCAGCCGCGCCGGCAGGGCGCGGCAGTTCCACTCGCCACGCTGTACCCAGTCACACACGACGGATACGTCGTTGTTGTCGTTAATCGGCCCGATCCAATGGGGAGGACCGCTGGGAAAACGGTCGATCGAGCATGGCTGTAACAGCACCATCACACCAGGACTCTGGATCGGCGTACCGCAGCTAAGCACGCCCAGCATGCATTCGGTCACGACCAGCACGCCGTGATCACAGCGACGGATCGTGGCCCGCAGTGCCTCCACCACCTCCAGCCCGACCTGCGCTCTGCAACTTCGGCACAAGGCCACGGTGAAGGGACGCCGGGTGGCGGGTTGTGACGAGGTCATGGCTCCCCGCGGGCCGACGTAGCCGCACCGCCGGGCTTGTTGATGGGGCGCCCTTGCCCGGGATAGGGCAGCAACGCCATCTCGCGGGCATTTTTGACCGCCAGGGTGACCTGTCGCTGCTGTTTGACCGTTAGGCCGGTCACTCGACGCGACCGGATCTTGCCGCGATCCGAAACGAAGGCCCGCAAGGTTGCGGTGTCTTTGTAGTCCACGGCGGACAGGCCGAGAGTGGTCAGCAGGTTTTTCTTGCCGGGTTTGATTTCCGGCCGGCTGGCCTGGCGGTTGCGAGCGGACTTGCCGGCCATCAACCAACTCGCTTTCCGGACGCCGGGGAGCTGTCCGTTTGAGCCATCTCCCGCACCCGAACCCGGGACAGCCCGAACTTGCGCAGATGTCCGCGCGGGCGGCCGTCCACAGCGTCACGGTTGCGGAGCCGTACCGCACTGGCGTCGCGAGGTTGGCGGCCCAACTCTGCTTGGGCAACCACGCGCTGTTCGGGGCTGGTTGAGGGTGAACGGATGATTGCTTTGAGGTCGGCGCGGCGCTCGGCGTAGCGGGCCACGGTCGCACGGCGCTTTTCGTTCTTGACGACTTTAGATTCCTTGGCCATTGAGCTCAGCGTTCCTCACGGAAGTCGACATGGCGGCGGATCACTGGATCGTATTTTTTGAGCACCAGCCGGTCAGGGTCGTTGCGCCGGTTCTTGCGAGTGACATAGGTGTATCCGGTGCCCGCAGTGGAGCGCAGCTTAACGATCGGTCGAATCCCGTTGCGGGCCATCAGATTTTGACGTTCTGTCGGCGCAGACTGGCCACCACTGCCTCGATGCCGTCACGGTCGATGACTTTGATGCCTTTCGTACTGACCCGCAACTTGATGCGACGGTCTTCCGACGGCAGGTAATAGGTCTTGACCTGAATGTTGGGGAACCACCGCCGTCGCGTGCGGCGGTGCGAGTGCGAAACGGAGTTACCGAAACCGGGTTTGCGGCCGGTGACCTGACAGTGGGCGGACAACGTAAGCCCTCCTTGGCTCGAGCAGCTTAATGACAATCGTTTTCGACAAGCGTCGCCCGACACTGTACCGTTAACCGCGCGACAATGAAAATCATTACCAGTAAAGCTGAGGGCGATGCGCACACCGGTGGTTCTGGTGGTCGGGCAGGGCGATAGCGACGCAGTGACAGGCGCCTTGCTGCGCAGGCCCGGCACCCTGGTCGTCGAGCACCAATTCGACGGGCAGGTGGTGCGACGCACCACGATCACGCTGCAGAAGGGGGTGCTGACCACCGCCGAAACCGCTCTGGAGCTGGCCCACGGGTGTATCAACTGCACTATCCGCAACGACTTGTTGATCTTGCTGCGCCAGTTACACCGCCGAGACGATGTGGATCGAATCGTCGTTCATTTGTCGCACCTGTCGCCGTGGCTGGAGCCGGAGCCGATCTGCGTGGCCATCGACCACGTCCGCATCAGAGTCGCTCCGGGCTATATTGACGGACCGGCGGCCCGAGACGTCGAAGTGGCCGCGGTACTCACGTGTGTCGACACCCAGCAATGGCTAGGTCAGGCGCTCGGCGACGACGAGCTCGACGACGGGCGCCCGGTCGCCCAAGTAGTGGTCGGTCAAGCGGAGTTCGCCGACGTCCTGGTATTGACGCACCCAGAACCGACGACGCTGACGGCGCTGCGGCGCCTGGCGCCCCGCGCCCGCATCACCGTGGGCGTCGAACGCGTCGAGATGTGTTTGGCCCACCTGGATCCCGCCACGCGCCGGGGCCGCAGTGACGATCCACACGATCCGCTACTGGCGGGTGAGCCGCCGCTGGAGGCGGAAGGCGCCGTCAAGATCGTAGAGTTCCGCGCTCGTCGTCCGTTTCATCCGGAGCGCTTCCATGCGGCTGTCGACGTGCTGCTGGACGGCGTGATCCGGACGCGGGGCCGGGCCTGGCTGGCCAACCGGTCCGAGCAAGGCGCGTGGATCGAATCGGCGGGCGGCGGGATGCGGATCAGCTCCGCCGGCAAGTGGCTCGCGGCGATGAGTTCATCGGAGCAGGCCTATGCCGCTCCGGAACGACGGGCCATGGCGGAATTGATGTGGGAGGACGGCATCGGCGATCGGCACACCTCGATGACGGTGCTGGTGTGCGGCGCCGAACCCGCCGAAATCGTCGATGCGCTGAATGGGGCACTGCTCACCGACGAGGAAATGGCCATGCCGCACAAGTGGAGCCGCTACGCCGATCCCTTCGGTGACTGGCACGAGGACCCCTGCGGCGAGCTATCGGGGCTTACTCAAGAATCCCCATCACACGGCAACCGAGGAGGTGAGCAGCGATGAAGCCAGACATTCATCCCGACTACCATCCCGTGGTCTTGCAGGACGCGACCACCGGCGCAGCCTTTCTTACCCGCTCCACCATCACCAGCTCGCGCACCATCGAGTGGGAAACAGTCGACTGTGTGCGCACCTACCCTCTGGTGGTGGTGGAAGTCACCTCGGATTCGCACCCGTTGTGGACGGGTGGCCGTCGCATCGTCGACGCCGCCGGCCAAGTCGAGAAGTTCCACCGGCGCTACGGGCGCCGGTAATGCCTGCGCGATCGACAGGACGGCGACGTCGGAGCACCGTCAACCGCCAAACCGTCCTGGATGTGCTGAGCAGCAGCGACAACTTCCGCAGCGCCCAACAGCTCTATGCCGAGATCCGTGAGCACCGAGCGATCCCGATCGCGCTGACCACCGTCTACCGCATCCTTCACGCCTTGGCCGACGAATTCGTCGCGGAAACGCAGCGCGCCGAAGACGGGGAGGTTCTCTACCGGCTGCGCACCGGCTCTGAGCATCGTCACTACCTGTTGTGCCGGGGCTGCGGCCATGCGGTCGCGTTCACCCCGGCCGGCCTCGAACAGCACACCAGTGAGCTCACCGAGCAGTACCACTACGCCGACGTGGCGCATTACATCGACCTCTACGGAACCTGCCCCCAATGTCGCGGCACCGGGACGGGTTGATAGCCCTGCTGTTCATCGCGAGAGAGCCGGCCAGTATTGCCATGGTTGTGCAGAAAGGCATGCTGCTCTCTATGGTGAGAACCGTTTTCATTTTCGCCTGACCCGCCGTCGCGTCACCGTGACAGTCGCCGCGCTTGCGTCCGCGGTTGCCCTGGTGTCGGCCGGTTGTGGTTCGCGTGGGCCGCACTCGCGTTCGGTGCCGTCGACGGCGGCGAACGTGGTGGCCGCGGAGAATTTCTGGGCCGATACGACCAAGCAGATCGGCGGCGATCACGTGAAGATCACCTCAGTGATCAGTGACCCAAGGGCTCGGCGGCGACCACCGCCACCGACTACCCCGACAACACCTGGATTCAGGGGTCCAGGGCCAATTGGCACCGGGACCGCGTGACAACACCGGCCGCGCCATTCCTAGCCTTGCTGTGTCGACCGTGCAGCGGATCGGCCCTCCGGCCAACACTTACGACTACTAGCGCCTGCCGCGTCGGTCGGTGAAGCAACCGTAACCGGCTCACACCCACGCGGTCTGGGTCAACGCCCACCAAGGCGGTCGGACCGGTTGAGGCTGGCCAGTATCTGAGCGGCCGCAGCTGGCAGGGGTTACGACCGCAGCCGTAATGCTCCTCGCGCCGGACCGCAGGTGCGGAAATTTGGGCAATCCAGTCGCCAAACCCATGGTTTGTGTGGTATCAGTGTTTGCGTTAATGAAAATCATGTTCATCTTGCTGATCTCGACAGTCCGGTAAAGAGGAGGGTCTGCCATGACGTTGCGTGTCGTTCCCGAAGGCCTGGCCGCCGCCGGCGCGGCAGTCGAAATATTGACCGCTCGCCTGGGGACCGCGCAGGCCACTGCGGCCCCGCTGGTTACCGCGGTGGTGCCGCCGGCGGCCGATCCCGTGTCAGTGCAGATCGCGGCCGCATTCAGCCTTCACGGTGGCGCGCATGAGGCCGTGGCCGCTCAGGGTGTGCAGGAGCTGGGCCGCTCCGGTTTCGGCGTGGGCGAGTCGGGTGCCAGCTACGCCGCCGGAGATGCGGCGGCAGCGTCGTCGTATCTGGTCGGAGGCGGTTTGTGACGGCGCCGGTCTGGATGGCCTTCCCGCCGGAAGTGCATTCGGCGCTACTGAGCAGTGGTCCCGGGCCTGAGTCGTTATTGGCGGCGGCGGGAGCGTGGAACTCGCTGAGCACCGAATACGCCTCGGTAGCTGAAGAGCTCACTGCTTTGGTTGCGTCGGTGCAGGCCGGAGCATGGGAAGGGCCAAGCGCGGAGTCCTATGTCGCTGCAAACGTGCCGTATGTGGCGTGGCTGATGCAGGCGAGTGTCAACAGTGCCGCGGCGGCCACCCAGCATGAGACCGTGGCCGGCGCCTACACCGCCGCGCTGGCGGCCATGCCAACTCTGCCTGAGTTGGCGGCCAACCACGCTATCCATGCGGTGTTGGTGGCGACGAATTTCTTTGGCATCAACACGATTCCGATTGCGCTCAACGAGGCCGACTATGTGCGGATGTGGATCCAGGCCGCTACCACAATGACTACCTATCAGGCGGTGTCCACCGCGGCGGTGGCGGCGACGCCGCAGACCACCCCGGCGCCGCAGATCGTGAAAAGCAATGCCGCCACCCAAGACACGGGGAATCCCTTCCCCGACCCCAGGGTCGACAACCCCATAGATGACTTCATTGCCAACATCCTGAAGAACGTCGGTATCAATTGGAACCCTGCTCAGGGCACCGTGAACGGACTGCCCTACGACGCCTACACGAACCCGGGCCAACCGATCTACTGGGTTGTCCGAGCCCTCGAACTATTTGAGGATTTTCAACAGTTCGGCGTATACCTGACGCAGAATCCGGCGTTGGCTTTTCAATATCTGGTTGCGTTGGAGACGTTCGACTGGCCGACTCACATAGCCCAGATTGCCAGCTGGTTGCCTACCCAACCGGGGTTACTGGCGGCCGCGGTAATCGGGGCGGTTGCCCCCTTCGGGGCCGTAGGAGGCTTCGCCGGGCTGGCCGGACTGGCCGCACTGCCACAGCCCGCGGTCGGGCCCGCGCCGGCACCAGCTGCTGCCGCGCCCCCCGTGCTGCCGGCCGCCGCGATGGCTCCGACCGTTGCGGGAGCCGCCGCAGCTCCTGCCTCGGCCCCGGCACCCACGACCGCACCCGCGACGAGCACTGCTGCTAGCTCCACGCCGCCGACACCGCCGCCTGCGGCCACCGCTAGTGCTAGTTTTGTTCCTCCCTATGTGGTCGGCCCGCCCGGCATCGGGGCGCGATCCGGGATGAGTGCGAGCGCGAGCTCCAGTGCCAAAAGG
>NZ_CAXUCH010000247.1:0-6177 GCF_964249325.1 uncultured Mycobacterium sp.
CACCAACGCCGTGCTGCACCTGCTGGCGATCGCCTACGAGGCCAACGTCAAGCTGTCGCTGGACGATTTCAGCCGCATCGGTTCACGGGTGCCGCATTTGGCCGATGTCAAGCCCTTCGGGCGGCATGTGATGGTCGACGTCGACCGCATCGGCGGGGTGCCGGTGGTCATGAAGGCACTGTTGGATGCCGGTCTGCTGCACGGTGACTGCTTGACGGTGACCGGCCGGACAGTGGCCGAGAATCTCGCGCGCATCGCCCCGCCCGATCCCGACGGCAGGGTGCTGCGGGCATTGGATAACCCGATCCATCCGACCGGCGGGATCACGATTTTGCACGGATCGCTGGCGCCGGAGGGCGCAGTGGTCAAGACCGCAGGTTTCGACACAGACGTGTTCGAGGGCACGGCAAGGGTTTTCGACGGTGAGCGGGCCGCATTGGATGCTTTGGAGGACGGAACCATCACGGCGGGTGATGCCGTGGTGATCCGGTACGAGGGTCCCAAGGGCGGCCCGGGAATGCGTGAAATGCTCGCCATCACCGGTGCTATCAAGGGCGCCGGCTTGGGTAAAGACGTGCTGTTATTGACCGACGGCCGGTTCTCCGGTGGCACCACCGGACTGTGCGTGGGACACATCGCCCCCGAAGCGGTCGACGGTGGGCCGATCGCGCTCCTGAGGGACGGCGACGGAATCCGGCTCGACGTCGCCGGTTCGACCCTGGACGTCTTGGTCGACGCCGACGAATTGACTTCGCGCCGTGCGGGTTTCACTCCGCTGCCGCCCCGCTACACCAGCGGGGTGTTGGCCAAGTACGTCAAGCTGGTCGGCTCGGCCGCCGCCGGAGCGGTCTGCGGTTAAGCCCGGCCGGGCCCTGATCCCGGCCGGGAATGGCGAACTTCCGTGTGCCTGGCTACGCGTGCTTTGCTTCGTAGCTGCGCGCGCGCATGCCGAAGTACACGGCAGTCAGGCCCATAACGGTGATCACCGCGCCTGCGACCACGTTTGACCAGATCATACCGGCGGTCGGGGAGACACCGTGCATGACGACCCACGGCGAAACGATGAGCCACACGCCGAATACCGGCAACGTCCACGTCATGCCGTGGGTGCGGTCCAGCGCGGACGCGAAGCAGAACGCCAGCACGGCCACTGCCAATCCGCAGATCAGATCGTTGCGGGCCAGCGGCCTGGTCATGCTGAAGCCAACCACCCATGGCGACACGGCCGTGTAGATCCCGGCCAGCAGCGCCACACCGAAGGTGAACTGCGCGGTCATTGACTCCGCGGCACGCTCATAGTTGGCGCGCAGAGCCAACAAATCCGGGTGCTGTTCGATTGATGGATGCACTGTGCTCATTTTGTGACCTTTCTGTTATGCGGCAAGCCTTTTGGGCCGTCCGCAACCCATCCATCTGACCCAAGATTACGCTGGCCGGTGCAGCCCCAGCAACGAAAACTAGGCGGGTTCACCGGCCTCGACGAGCACTGCTGGCTACCAGTAGCGTCGAGCTGAAGCGAGGTGGGGCATGGATATCGCGGATCGGCTTCGGCTCGACGTTCCGGTGGGTCAAGCCGGAATGGGCGGTGGACTGGCCGGCGCACCGTTGGCCGCTGCGGTCGCCAAGGCCGGCGGGCTGGGAACACTGGGACTCACGACGCCCGCGCAGTTGCGAACGTGGATCGATCAGGTGCGCACCGAGGCCCCGGGACGCGCGGTCGCGGTGAACCTGTTGTCGCCCTTCACCGGTCGCCGCCACGTGGACGTGTGCGTCGACGCCCACGTCGACGTCGTGGTGCTGGCCTTCGGCGGTGACCGCAGACTGGTTGAGCGTCTCCGCGACGCGGGCATCTTCGTGTTCGTGATGGTCGGTACCGAAGTGCAGTCGCGCGAAGCTATCGGCTGGGGCGCTGACGGTCTGATCGCCCAGGGACGGGAGGCCGGCGGTCATCTCGTCGGGACCGTGCCGGCGCTTGAGTTTCTGCCGCAGGTGTGCGCCGTTGCCGGTGAACGTCCGGTGTTTCTCGCCGGCGGGATTGCCACTAGGGCCGACACCCGTGCCGCCCTCGACGCCGGGGCCAGCGGCGTCATCGCGGGTACCCGGTTTTTGTTGACGCATGAATCCAACGCGCATCCCGAGTACCAGCGACGCGTGATCAACGCGGACAAGACGCTCGAAACCACACTGTTCGGGCTGAGCTGGCCGCTGCGTCACCGCGTCGTGCCCAACGCCGCTACCCACCGGTGGTGCCGCAGCGACGGGAGTGCCAAGGCGCTACCCGCTGCCCTCAACACATCCAGCCGCGCACTGGCCTTGCTGGGCTACCTCGATGCCGGTGCGTTGATGCGACTGCAGTCGCCGGGCCGTCCGTTGTTCACGCCGCTGGCGCCGTTGGCGGGGATGCCGGATTCCTGGGTGGATCGGTCTGCGCTCTACGCCGGTGAAACAGCACTGCGGATCAACCAAATGACTTCGGCCCAACAAGCTCTCGCAAATCTGTCACCCTGACGATCACTTCACCAACGCCATGGCGAAGCCGTCCCAGTTCTTGGCGCCGACCGTCTGCAGCGCCGCGGTATCCAGTTGTGGGTGCTTACCCATCAGCTCGATCGTTTGGCGCACTGCCTGTATCAGGCGGTCGTCCGGCGCTGGCGCAAGGATCCGCCCGTCCCGAACAACGTTGTCCACGACGATGACCGAGCCCGGCCGTGTCAGCCTCACCGCCCACTCCAGATATGCGACGTTGTTCTCCTTATCGGCGTCGATGAACACCAAATCGAACGGCCCGCCGGCCACCGCGGGAAGGGTATCCAGCGCGGCGCCGATGATCACGTCAACTCGATCTGCAACACCGGCGCGCTGCAGGTTGGCCCGTGCCACCTCGGCGTGCTTCGGTTCATATTCCAGCGTCACCACCCGGCCCTCGGGTCCGGCGCCGCGCGCCAGCCAGATGGTGCTGAAGCCCCCCAGCGTGCCGATCTCGAGGATGCGGCGCGCCCGCATCGCAGCGGCCAGTAGACACAGGAACTTTCCCTGTTGCGCCGACACGGCGATGGGCGGCAAGCCGGCCGCGGCGCTGGCTTCCAATGCCGCGGATAAGGCGGGATCGTCGCCAACCAGGGTGCTGTCCAGAAACGCGTCGACGTCGCGAGGGGTCGGTTCCTGACTCATAGCTGTCAACATAGCCGGGGGCCGAGGCACGAAGCGGAGCGGCGTGGGACACAGCAGAGCAACGCCGGCCCGCCTGAGCCTTTACTGTATACCCCTATGGGGTATATGCTGCTGGCGGAATACCGCTGGATTCCACCGTTGGAGATCCCGACCAGATAGGGGTGAGGCAAATGGCGAGCTACGAGCCGGGCGCCGTGCTGACCTGTAGCCACGGCGACTGTGGGTGCCGCGTTCGCATTGAGGTCGAATGCCACTGCAAGGAGGCGGGAGAGCCGTACCGCTGCACATGCGGCGAGGAACTGGTCGCCGTGGCAACTGAACCCCCGCGCGGTGGAGCCGGTACCTGACCATCAAGGTCCGAACGCGCGGCCGACCAGGTTGACGTCGGCCCTCAGCTCCGGCTCCGCCGCCGAAACACCCACTGCCACTGCGTACGTGCCTTCGTCGATGCGCCAGCTGCCGGCGCTGCCGTCGTAGCGGGCGAGCACCCGCGGATCCGCCTCGATGGTGACGGTGCACAGCTCGCCCGGCTCAAGCTCGACACGCTCGAATCCCAGTAACCGCAACCGTTGCCCATCGGGCGCGGCCGTCAAGTAGAGCTGTGGAACGTCGGTGCCGGCGCGCTCGCCGGTATTGACAACCGTGAAGCTGGCCGTGATGGTATCGCCACCGCTGACCGTGAGGTCGCGGTACCCGAATGTGGTGTAGGACAGGCCATGTCCGAACGCGAACATCGGGCTGTGGCCCTGTTTCGCGAACCATCGGTAGCCGACCTCGGCTCCTTCAGAATAGTGGATTGTGATCGGTGTTCCCCACGGAGCGCCGAGGTCGGGTAGCTGGGGCCGCGGCGTCTGGCTGAGATCCAGCGGGAACGTGATGGGCAGCCGCCCGGACGGATTGACCGTGCCGAGCAGAACCTCGGCGATCGCTTGGCCACCGGCCTGCCCCGGATACCAGGCTTGCAGGATCGCGTTCACTTTCTCCCGCCATGGCATGGCAACCGGGTTGCCGGTTTCCAGCACCACCACCGTTTTGGGCTGAGCCTCGGCGACAGCGGTGATCACCGCGTCCTGCCCCCATGGCAGCGACAAGTCGGCATTGTCCAGGCCCTCTCCTTCGACGCGCACCGCGAACACGATGGCGATGTCGGCCCTCTGCGCCGCGAGTACCGATTCGGCCGGGCTGATCCCGGGGTCGAACACGACGACTTTGCCCGGCAACATATTTCGCAGCTCCGTGAGCGGGCTCGACGGCAGCAGATAGAGATTGCGCGCGCTGCCCATCATCCCGGCCGCGCCGATCGGGATGACTGCGGCATAGCCTCCGGGCGGAACGAGGGCGCTCGACCCGCAGCCGGTCGGCACACCGAGCTGCGCGTAGCCACCGATGACGGCGATGCGCGCAGTGGAGTTCGGTTCCAATGGCAGCAGGCCATCGTTTTGCAGCAGCACAATTCCCTGTCGGGCAATGTCCAATGCAATTGCGTTGTGAGCGGCCATATCCGGTGACGGCACTGTGTCCCACCGATCGACACCGACGGCGAATATCGATCGTAGGATCCGGCGTACCATATCGGACAGACGTTGTTTGGGCAGTTTGCCGTCGGCATAGGCGGCTTTGAGCCTGTCGGTGAACGCCTCCGCACCCCACAGCAACCGGTCGATCTGTGCCCCGGATTCCTGATCGAGGCCCTTGAGCGCAAAGTCCCAACTTGGCGTGGCGCCCCAGTCCGACATCGCCCAACCGCGGTAGCCCCAGGCGACTTTGAGGATGTCATTGAGCAAAACGTCGTTGCCGCCGGCGTATTCGCCGTTGACCTTGTTGTATGCGGTCATTACGGCGCCGGGCTGTGATCGCCCGATCGCGATTTCGAAAGCCAGCAGGTCGGATTCGCGGTGGGCATCCGGGTCGATGACCGCGTCGAGCCAGTTGCGGTTGGTCTCGTTACAGTTCAGTGAATAGTGCTTGATTGTCGAGATGACGCCTTGTTGCTGGATGCCGCTGATCGACTCGGCAGCGATCGTCGCACTTAAAAGCGGGTCTTCGGAGACGTATTCGAAGTTTCGGCCGTTGCGTGGGTCGCGGGCGAGATTGATCCCGCCCGCCAGCAGCACGTTGAATCCGCGGCTGCGGGCTTCACGTGCGATCGCCGCGCCCGATGCGCGCGCGAGTGCGGGGTTGAAGCTGGCGGCCAGCGCGAGCCCGGCGGGCAACGCGGTCGCGGTGTCTCCTGTGCGGTAGCCGGGGTTGGTAACGCCGAGGCTGGCATCGGTCATCAGCAGCGCCGGCACGCCAAGGCGCGGGATGCCGGGCACGTATCCGGCGCTCATCGGAATGTCGGCGGGGATGCGCTCGTCGCGCACTGGTAGCAGCTCGTTGGCGCCCATCACACTGATCAGCAACGAAAAACGCTCGTCGTCGGTCATCTGCGCCTCGACCTCACGCGCCCGCACGTCGGCCTCGGTGTCGATGCCGCCCAGCGCGGCCCCAACCTCGGTCACCTCGTCAACGTTAAGACGCAGTGATTACCGCACACCCTCTTTGGCGTAAACGACCCGCAGCACATGCCCGAGCTCCGGTCCCATCACCAGCTGAGCCAGCGCACACATGGTGTCGACGAATTCCGGTCCATGCGGGGGCTGCGCTTGGCAGAGGTGGTGCGCCACCTCGTGCAAGACCACCAGCTCACGCATCGCCCAGTCGGCGGTGTCGCGGTCGGGAACCGCAATAACGCCTGGGCCATGGTGGTTTTCGTAGTGTGCGGCGCTCGCGGCGCGCCGCGCCCGGACCGTCAACGGCGGGGTCGCCGGCCAGCGGCGCCGCACCGCCGGTAATGCGAGCACGTCGTCGACGTAGCGCTGCACCGCTGCCACCGAGCCGAACCGTCCTTCCGGCGGGAGCGTCAGCTGCGTGCCGAAGAACTCGACTGCCAGCGAACCATGGTGGGCTGCGCGGTCGAACAGCGTCCGCACGAAGTCCTCAGCCGCGTAAACCTTCGATCGCTGC
>NZ_CAXUCH010000248.1:0-6161 GCF_964249325.1 uncultured Mycobacterium sp.
GGGGCTGGGGTGGTCATCGCGCTATCTAAGCCGACGCGGTGGACATCACCGACTCCTACCCGCGCGCCAACAGCGGCGGCTCTCAAACGAGATCTTCCGGCCGCACTACACACCCAACACGGTTATCGCCCGGACCAAGGTGGCCGAGCAGATGAAGATCATGGCGGCCGCGGGCGCAGCCGAAAACGCCTTCAAAAAGGACCACGGCGGCACCGGTGACCTCGGCTCGGCGATCACGCAGATCGAGATGCTGGCCATGTCGGATTTGTCGCTGATGGTCAAGGCCGGAGTGCAGTGGGGCCTGTTCGGCGGGGCTGTCGAAAACCTGGGCACCGAGCACCACCACCGGACGTAGGTGCAAAAGATCATCAACCTCGAGCTGCGCGGCTGTTTCGCGATGACCGAGACGGGGCACGGCAGCGACGTGCAGTCGCTGGAGACGACCGCAACTACAACCCAGCAACCGAGGAATTCGTCATCGACTCTCCCACGCCCACCGCGCGCAAGGACTACATCGGCGGCGCAGCCGAAACAGCCACGGTGGCAGCGGTATTCGCGCAGCTGATCACCGCGGAGAACGGAGCGGTGGTCAACCACGGTGTGCACTGCTTTATGGTTCCGATCCGAGACGCCGACGGCAATGACCTGCCCGGGGTGACGACCTCGGACTGCCAATACAAAGGCGGCCTGCCCGGTGTCGACAACGGCCGCCTCGTGCACCAGCGCCGCCTGCTGCCGCTGATCGCGCGGTCATACGCGTTGCAGTTCGCGCAGAACGAGCTGGTGGGCAAGTGCCACGACATCCAGACGGCCGACGAGCCCGACGCCGAGGAGCAGCGCGAGCTGTCCTCCCGCGCCGCCGGGCTGAAGGCGGCCAACACCTGGCACGCCACCCGCGCCATACAGGAGGCTAGGGAAGCCTGCGGCGGGGCGGGCTACATGGCCGAGAACCGGCTGATCGCGCTGCGCGCGGACACCGACGTGTTCACCACCTTCGAGGGCGACAACCATGTGCTGACCCAGTTGGTGGCCAAGGAGTTGCTGACCGCCTATGCCGACGATATCCGCAGCACGAGCCCGGTCGAGTGGGTTCGCTTTGCCGCCAATACGGTCGGTACCCGCGTGCTGAAACGCACTGCGGCCGAGGCGATCATCCAAACCGTCGTCGATGCCCGGCAGGACAGCGAGGAAGAGGGCAGCCTGTTCAACCGCGGCACCCAGGTCAAGATGTTCGAGGATCGCGAGGAGTATCTGCTGTCGTCGGTTGCGCGCCGGCTGCAGGGCAAGTCCAACGAGATGTCGGAGTTCGACGCGTTCAACGCCGTGCAGGATCACGTGCTGCACGCCGCCAGCGCGCATGTCGACCGGGTGGCGCTGGAAGCGTTTGTCGCCGGCATCGACTCATGTGAGGACGAAGAAGCCCGCCATGTGCTCGAGGTGGTGTGCGACCTGTATGCGCTATCGGTGATCGAGGACGACAAGGCGTGGTACATCGAGCACCGGTTCCTGTCCACCGACCGGGCCAAGGCGGTCACCCGCGGGATCAACGATCGGTGCCGAGCGCTGCGGCCGTATGCCCAGACCCTGGTCGACGGCTTCGGGATTCCTGAGCAGCTAAGCTACGCCGAGATGCTGCATCCGGAGAACCTGCCGGACTGACGGCTCGGTCGCGCCGAGATCGCGTCCACGGTAGTGGTGGACGAGGCGAATTCCGACCGATCGAAGCCCTGACGGCAATCTCTCGGCGCAGCCTCCGCCGGCTACCGAAGCGTCTCGTTTCTCGGCGTCGTAGTCGGCTTTGGTGTAAGGCTGGCCGAGCGCGCGGCGGCGCTCGGATTCTTCGAATGCACGGTCCAACTCGCGCGTCCAAGTGGGACTTCGCCGAGTGCGCGCAGATGACGGAACAGCTCAGCATCCATCGCGTAGACGCCCGCAACGGGACTCTTGAGATGTTGTTGGTAGATATCTGAGGATCGCGGCTGCGGATCCTCGCCAGCGTTCATACGTCGGGTGTATTCCTCGCGGAGCTTGTCGAGAGCCGCTTGTTGGCTGTCAGCCGTCACCGACCAGTCCGCGTCGGGACACCACGCTTTCCATGTGTGGTCGTCCGCTTCTTCAAACTGCGGCTTGACCTGAAAAGCATACCGGGACAACATACTTCGATATCCACCTCAATCCCTTCTTCCTGTGTCTACGGCCATGCGCCGCTGACATCGTCGGTCGCCTGGCTGCTGGACCGCACCATTTCCGGTGAATAAACGGTGACCGCCGGTTGCCCGGCGGGCTGAAAATGGCGTCTGCCTGCTCCCCCGGCTGGACTCGAACCAGCAACCCTTCGGTTAACAGCCGAACGCTCTGCCAATTGAGCTACAGGGGACTGCCCGATCCACGCGGATCGGGGGATGACTCTAGCTTACTGGCGTACCGGTGCCCAACCAGACGGGATCAGGGCCGCCAGCGCGCGACGGCCCACCGCGTGAGGCAGGATGGAGCCGACCGCATCGTCGTGGGGAGGAACCGTTTTGATCCGGTATGCCGTTGTGCTGGGACTTGGGTACGTGCTGGGTGCGAAAGCCGGGCGGCGTCGCTACGAGCAGATCATCGGCACCTACCGCGCCGTCATCGGCAGCCCGGCCCTCAAGTCGATGATCGAGGCGGGCCGGCGCAAGCTCGCCAATCGCGTCTCGCCCGACACCAGGATGGTGACCTTGACCGAGATCGACACCACCACCAGCGTCGTCGAGCCGCAGCGGCGTGAGAACGCGACCTAGGCGCGTCAGGCGGTGAGATCGTCGCCGCTGGCCTGCTCGAGCAGGCTGCGCCGATAGGCCTCCATCGCCACCAGGTCGCCGAACAAGGCGTGGTACTCGTCGCCCTGTTCGACCGGTGACATGCGCTGCAGCTTCGACTTGACCTCGGCGATCTGCCGGCCGACCCACACCTCCTGCAGGCGGGCCAGCACCCCGCCGATGTAGCGGGGCAGCTTGTTGTCGTCGTCGACCCGGATCGACTCCACGCCCAGCTCGCTGACCAGCCCGGCCGCCGCGGCTGACGCGGTGTGCCGGCGCACGGCATCAATCCACTCGCCGCCCGTGATACCGGCGCCGGTGCCGCCGGCGGCGTCGATGGCGGCGCGCACGGCAGCGTAGCCGGGATGGGTAAAGCTCTCGACCGGCAGCAAATCGAACACCGGGCCGGCCAGCGCCGGATACTGCAGCGCCGACTTGAGCGCCTCGCGCTGCGGCCACAGCGTGGGATCCCGCGGGTCGGGACGAAGGGCGGCGGGCTCGGTGGCGCTGGCGTCGCCGCGTGCCGATGATGGACGCCGGGGCCGGCCGCGGTGGTTGGCCTCCTCACGCACCCGGCCGATCACCTGGGCGACGTCATCCCAGCCGACCCAGCCGGCGAGTTGGCGCGCGTACTCGTCCCGCAGGGTGGGGTCCTTGATCTGTGCGACCATCGGCACGCAGCGGCGCAGCGCGGACACTCTGCCTTCTGCGCTGTCCAGGTCCATCTCGGCCAGCGCTGAGCGAATTGCGAACTCGAACAACGGTGTTCGGCGTGCCACCAAGTCTCGCAATGCGGCGTCGCCGGCCGCCAGCCGCAGATCGCAGGGATCCATCCCGTCGGCGGCCACCGCGACGAACGACTGGCCCGACAGGTGCTGCTCACCGCCGAACGCCTTGAGCGCGGCCGCCCGGCCGGCCTCGTCGCCGTCGAAAACGTAGATCAGTTCACCGCGAAAGAACTTGTCGTCCATCATCAATCGCCGCAACATCGCCAGGTGGTCGTCGCCGAAGGCGGTGCCGCACGACGCGACCGCGGTGGTCACCCCCGCCAGATGCATCGCCATCACATCGGTGTAGCCCTCGACCACGACAGCCTGATGGCCCTTGGCGATGTCGCGCTTGGCCAGATCGATTCCGAACAACGCCGACGACTTCTTGTACAGCAGCGTCTCCGGTGTGTTGACGTACTTGGCCTCGATCGGGTCGTCGTCGAATAGCCGCCGCGCCCCGAACCCGATCACCTCACCCGCCGCGGTGCGGATCGGCCACAGCAGGCGCCGGTGAAACCGGTCGATTGGCCCGCGACGGCCTTGCCGCGACAGGCCCGCCGCTTCCAGCTCCTTGAAGTCGAAGCCCTTGCGCAGCAAGTGCTTCGTCAGCGAATCCCATCCCGACGGCGCAAACCCGCAGCCGAAATGGCAGGCGGCGTCGACGTCGAAGTTCCGTTGCTGCAAGTACTGGCGGGCCGGGGCGGCTTCGTCGGATTCCAGGGCGTCGGCGTAGAACGCCAAAGCCGCGGCGTTGGCGGCCACGAGCCGGCTTCGGGTGCCGCGGTCGCGCTGCACACTGGTCGCCGCGCCGGTGTAGGTGATCGTGTAGCCGATCCGGTCGGCCAGCAGTTCGACCGCCTCCACGAAGGTGACGTGCTCGATCTTCTGCACGAACGCGTAGACGTCGCCACCTTCCCCGCAGCCGAAGCAGTGGAAGTGCCCGTGGTTAGGCCGCACGTGAAACGACGGTGATTTCTCGTCGTGGAACGGGCACAAGCCCTTGAGCGAGTCGGCGCCGGCGCGCCGTAGCTGGACGTAGTCGCCGACGACCTCGTCGATGCGGACTCGTTCCCGGATGGCGGCGATATCACGATCGGAGATACGGCCGGCCATCGGCTTAGTGTAGAGCTGCCACGGGGGACGAGGCTGGCCCTGGCCCGAGGAGGAGCCCGGAATCGAACCTTGTGCGGGCCGCAAAGACGACTGGCGTGCAGTTGTTAGATGACGTTCGGTGTACTGGTTGCCGTGCCGATTAGGGTCGATCCATGATCAAGCCCGCCACCATCACCGCCATCTTGCTGTCCCTGCCCCTCGTTTCACTGACTGCCTGCAGTCCTAACCAGCACCCCAGCAGTGCGCCAGGCACGACCCCGTCCGTCCGCAGCGGTTCGCCGACGGCTTCACCTACCAGCCCTCCAGCGGGCATGGAAAAGCTTACGGCGCAATTGAAAACGGCCGACGGCCGGCCCGTTGCCACGGCCAGCTTCGAGTTCGCCAGCGGCTATGCCACTGTCACCGTGAAGACGGTGGCCACAGGCATCCTGACTCCGGGGTTCCACATGATGCACCTCCACTCGGTCGGCAAGTGCGAGCCCAATTCGGTGGCTCCGACGGGTGGCCCGGCCGGCGATTTCCTGTCCGCTGGCCCGCACTACCAGGCGCC
This sequence comes from uncultured Mycobacterium sp., assembly GCF_964249325.1. Classification (NCBI taxonomy): domain Bacteria; kingdom Bacillati; phylum Actinomycetota; class Actinomycetes; order Mycobacteriales; family Mycobacteriaceae; genus Mycobacterium; species uncultured Mycobacterium sp. The sequence goes on from NZ_CAXUCH010000248.1 coordinate 5,223, forward strand.
CGGCCATTCCGGCGAGCCGGCAAGCGGCGACCTGCCCGCGCTGCAGGTACGAAAGGACGGTGCGGCGCTTCTGGTGACTACCAGCGATGCGTTTACCGGCGATGACCTTCTGGCCGGCAACAAGACGGCGATCGTGCTGCACGGCGCCGAGCACAGTCGCGATGCCGAAACGCGCATGGCCTGCGGGGTCATCGGCACGGGATAACCGCCGAGATACACAGGCGGTCACGAGTGCATACCAATATCAGCCCTGCTGTGGCGTAACAGAGAGCCGGCACAAACCATTGCCACGTGCGCCCGTGCAAATCATCGTGAGCCGGGCGGAAGGGCACAACCGGCGGCACGCCGCCCCCTGGCCACGAGGGGCGCATCGGTATGGCTCCACAGCAGGTAACCGCATGACGGACTGGGTTCCCGTCCAGATCGCACTCGACGTAAACGGTCGGCGCATTCTCGACACCGCCGGCGGCATCTTGATGGGTCTTCGCCGGTGCAGTTCGGAGGCCGCGTTTCACGAGCTTCACGGCGCGGCACAACGTCACCGGATTCCGGTGTGCACGATGGCATGGGCATTGGTCCACCTCGCCGGTGGACGCAGGCATTCCCCGGATTCGTTGCGCGGCGCGCAATCGGCGGCATCTCACGAATGGGGTCGGCTTTTCGCCGAGTCTGCCGTGTGACTCCCTGAAGCGCTGCTATGCGGCCTCTATTCGCTCCAGTCGTCCTTCGGTGTAGGAGGCGATCTGGTCGACGACGACCCGTAAGCGGGCACCGTCGTCGGCGGCGGTGTTGAACGCCGGGACGAAGATCGGATCTAGCGTTCTGGGGGCGCCGGCGAGCAGCCACTGCGCCACCCGATGGATGCGTTCACGCTGGCGAGCCTGCGTGTCGAGGTGTCGCGGATCGGACATGATGAACTGCAACGCCAGGGTTTTCAGC
>NZ_CAXUCH010000249.1:0-6139 GCF_964249325.1 uncultured Mycobacterium sp.
CCGAGCAGTTGATGCTGCCGTTCACCACCGAGGTGCTGCGGCCGCCGGCCATCGACGCGGCCGTCGACCGGGTGCGGCGGCGCTACGGCAAGTCGGCGCTGACCCGCGCGGTGCTGGTCGGCCGAGATCCCGGTCTGGAGATGCCGCACCTGCCGGACTGATTTGGTCGCCGAATGGCCAGTTAATGCACGCGGTCCGCGAAAAAGCGTTACATAACTGGACGTTCGGCGAAGTGGCCTACGACGCTGTCCAAGCCAACAGCGTTTCCACCGGCCAAGTGTTGACGATCCGGTCGACGGGCACACCGGTGTCCAGCGCACGCTGGGCGCCGTAGCCCAGGAAGTCGAGTTGTCCAGGTGCATGCGCGTCGGTGTCGATGCTGAACACGCAGCCGATCTCCAGCGCGAGATTGAGCAGCCGGGTCGGCGGATCGCGGCGCTCGGGCCGCGAGTTGATTTCGACCGCGGTGCCCTGATCGCGGCAAGCGGTGAACACCGCCTCGGCGTCGAAGGTCGATTCCGGCCGGATACCACGGTCGCCTGCGACCAGCCGGCCCGTGCAGTGGCCGAGCACATCGGCATGCTCGTTGGAGACCGCGCGCACCATCCGCCGCGTCATGGCCTCGGCATCCATCGACAGTTTGGAGTGCACACTGGCCACCACGACATCCAGCCGCTCCAGCAGCTCCGGCTCCTGGTCGAGACTGCCGTCGTCGAGAATGTCCACCTCAATCCCGGTCAGAATGCGCATCGGCGCGAACTGCTCGCGCAACTCGTCGATCACGTCGAGCTGTTCACGCAGCCGCTCCGGCGAGAGACCGTTGGCAATCGTCAGCCGCGGCGAGTGGTCGGTCAACGCGCAGTATTCATGTCCCAGCCCCGCGGCGGTCGCCATCATCTCATCAATCGGAGCCGAGCCGTCCGACCAGTTGGAATGCAGATGCAAATCCCCGCGCAGCGCCGCACGGATCTCACCGCCGCCGAGATCTCCTGCGCTAGAACGCAATTCGACCAATACGTCAGGTTCACGTCCTGACCAGGCCTGGTCGATCACCTTCGCGGTCTTCGGCCCGATGCCGGGTAACAACTGCCAGCTGTTGGCCTGCCCGTGCCGCTCGCGCTCTGCCTCGTCGAGGCCCTCGACGATGTCGGCGGCGTTGCGGTAGGCCATCACTCGGCGGGGATCTTCTCGGGCACGATCCTTGTAGAACGCGATCTGTCGCAGCGCAACCACCGGATCCATAACCCCAGTGTGCCCGTCGTCAGCCGGTCATGAATTGGCCGGCGATGGACCCGGCCAGGATGACCCCGAACCCGCCGATCTCGCCGGCGATGAGCGACGCCATCTCGATCTTCAGTGTGCGGGGATGCGCGCGGTGGTCGGGTGCGGCCATGATCTGTCGGTACTTCCAGACGCCCAAGACCAGTGCCAGCAGGAAGATCGATCCCGCTGACAGTAGCGTGATCTTGGTGTCGATACCGAAGTCCATGGTCGCGCCGAGTCTAGTGGGGTGCGCGCCGCGTTCGACCGCTCGTTAGGCTCAACGAGTGCGATTCGCGTTTAAAACCTCTCCGCAAAACACCACCTGGGCTGACATGCTGGCCGTCTGGAAAGCGGCCGACGACATCGACGTCTACGAGTCCGGGTGGACCTTCGACCACTTCTATCCGATCTTTTCCGACTCCACCGGGCCCTGCCTGGAAGGTTGGACCACGCTGACCGCGTTGGCCCAGGCCACCAAGCGGCTCCGCCTGGGCACCCTGGTCACCGGCGTCCACTACCGCCATCCCGCGGTGCTGGCCAATATGGTTGCAGCACTGGACATCATCTCCAACGGCCGACTCGAGTTGGGAATCGGCGCCGGCTGGAACGAAGAAGAGTCGGGCGCCTACGGTATCGAACTGGGCAGCATCAAGGAACGCCTCGACCGGTTTGAGGAGGCCTGCCAGGTGCTCACCAGCCTGCTCAGCCAAGAGACGACGGACTTCGACGGCACGTACTACCAACTCAAAGCCGCCCGCAACGAGCCTAAAGGACCGCAGCGCCCCCACCCGCCGATCTGTATCGGCGGCAGCGGGGAAAAGCGCACCCTGCGCATTACCGCCCGCTACGCCCAGCACTGGAACTTCGTCGGCGGTCCGCCCGAGGAGTTCGCCCGCAAGCGCGACGTGCTGGCCGCGCACTGCGAAGACATCGGTCGCGACCCGAAAGAGATCATGCTTTCGGCGCACTTGCTCTTGGGGCCGGACCGCAATTACGGACAGGTCATCGAGAACGCGGCCGGGCTGGCGGCCGAAGGGCTGGATCTGGGAATCGTGTACATCGCACCGCCACACGACCCGGCGGTATTGGAGCCGCTGGCCCAGGCGATCCGCGAGGCCGGGCTGTAGAACGCAGCCGGCTGTCAGTGCCCCGTTCTGCGCGCCGGGTCCGGTTCCGGGTATGGCGCACCGAACTGCGGCACGGGATGTGCGCCGCGCTCATGCACGGCTGCAGCGGCCCGCCGCACCGGCAGAATCAGCGGCACAAAAAGGCTTTGGTCGACCAATACCGGCGTGATGAGCCAGTTGTGCACGAAGGCAAACGGGGTTTTGGTGACGGGATCGGCCCAGCCGATGGTCCCGCCCAGACCGGCGTGGCCGAATCCGCCCAACAGGCCGGGCACCGGCGACCCGTGATAGCCGAGGTGAAATACATCGGCCGATACTGCGCGATCGGCGGGTCATAGGACAGCAGGCCCCGGTCGACGAGCCTGTAAGGACGTCGATGCCAAACCTTGCTGGCTGAGAAGACCATCGCGCCGGTATCGGCGCCACCGCCGCGTACCGTCCCGATCCGACCAGCGGTCCACACGTCGACGACGGGCTGGCCGCCTACGTACACCGAAAGGGCGCCGCCGCCGAAACGCTGCGGCAAGCCGGCCCCGACCCGAAGAACAGCGGGTTCCGTCATGGGTCCACTCCCTTACCGTGGCTGATCGCTATCCGGCCGCCGCAGCAAGATTCGCGGATGAGAACGATGCTACCAATACGGGATAACCGCGTTCTACCGATGCCGTCGGGATCGCATTCAAGTTTTGCAATTGATAGGAGTCGACTGAAGTTAAGCCGGTTTTGCGAGGTCTTCGATCCGCGCAACTACAGATAACAACTTGATAAAGTTCAGCAAACGCGCGAAACCGCCAGCCCGTCGAGCGCCGCCATCGTCAGACGCTGAAGCGCAGCAGCTCCTCGGCCGTCACCAGCCGCTCGTGCTTGGCGGGAAATTCGCGGCTCTTAACCGGGTGCCGAAACCATGACCAGGCGATTCGTCCCACCCGCGAGCGGGGTACGGGGTAGATGTGCACGGGAATCACTCCTGCAATCGGTCAACTAAACCGGGGTATACGTTAGCGTAACGCCCACACCCGGCCATTAGACACCCCCCTTGCTGGCAAACGGTGTAAGGCGCGCCGATTAATACCCCGCGTGTTGCCTATGTTACCAGAGTGACTACCGCTGCGGCGCGGCGGTTGGCTTGATTGGCGCCGGCAGAGCGCTCTGGCCCATCAGATACCGGTCCACGGCCGCTGCGGCGGCTCGGCCCTCGGCAATCGCCCACACGATCAACGACTGGCCGCGGCCCATGTCCCCGGCAACGAACACGCCAGACACGGAGGTCTCGAAGTCGTTGCCGCGGGCGACGTTTCCGCGCTCGCTGAACTCGACCCCGAGATCAGTCAATAGTCCGGGCTTCTCGGGCCCGACGAAGCCCATCGCGAGCAACACCAGGTCGGCTTCCAATTCGAAATCGGAGCCGTCGACCTTGACGAACTTGCCGTCCTGCATGCGAACCTCGTGCGCCTTCAGCGCGGTGACATGGCCGTCGCGGCCCAGGAACTCCTCGGTGTTGACCGAGAACACCCGCTCGCCGCCTTCTTCGTGTGCGGCCGACACTCGGTACATCAGCGGGTAGGTCGGCCACGGCGTCGACTCGGCGCGGGTGTCCGGTGGGCGCGGCATGATCTCGAACTGGTGCACGCTGATCGCCCCCTGCCGGTGCACGGTACCCAAACAGTCCGCACCGGTGTCCCCGCCGCCGATGATGACAACCTTTCTGCCCTTAGCGGTGATCGGCGGCTGCCCGTCGGGACCCAGCACGTCATCACCTTCCTGCGCCCGGTTGGCCCACGGCAGGAATTCCATGGCCTGGTGGATACCGTCGAGCTCGCGACCCGGGATCGGTAGGTCGCGCCAGGCGGTCGCGCCGCCCGCCAGCACCACCGCGTCGAAGTCGGCGCGCAGCTGGTCGGCGCTGATGTCGACGCCGACGTTGACGCCGGCCCGAAACTCGGTGCCCTCGGCTTCCATCTGCGCCAGCCGCCGGTTCAGGTGGCGCTTTTCCATCTTGAACTCGGGGATGCCGTAGCGCAGCAGCCCGCCGATGCGGTCTTCGCGCTCGAAGACGGTCACGCTGTGGCCGGCCCGGGTCAGTTGCTGCGCCGCAGCCAGACCGGCCGGACCGGAGCCCACCACCGCGACCGTTTTTCCGGTCAGCTTGTCCGGGGGCAGCGGAACCACCCAGCCTTCGTCGAAGGCCTTGTCGATGATCTCCAGCTCGATCTGCTTGATGGTGACCGGGTCCTGGTTGATCCCGAGCACGCAGGCCGGCTCGCACGGCGCCGGGCACAGCCGTCCGGTGAAGTCGGGGAAGTTGTTGGTGGCGTGCAGCCGCTCGATCGCATCGCGCCAACGGCCCCGGCGCACCAGGTCATTCCATTCCGGGATCAGGTTGCCCAGCGGACAGCCGTTGTGGCAGAAGGGGATCCCGCAGTCCATGCAGCGAGTGGCCTGCTGCTGCAGCACCCCGTGGTCGAAGTCTTCGTAGACCTCTTTCCAGTCACGCAGGCGTAATTCCACCGGGCGGCGCTTGGGTAACTCCCGGTGGGTGTATTTCAAAAAGCCCTTCGGGTCAGCCATGCGCGGCCGCCATGATTGCCTGGTCGACGTCGGCGCCGTCACGTTCGGCCTCGGCGATCGCCTGCAGAACCCGCTTGTAGTCAAGCGGCATCACCTTGACGAAGTGGCGCTGCTGTGATGCCCAGTCGGACAGGATGCGTTGCCCGACAGTGGAATCGGTGTTGTCGACGTGCGACTGGATCATGCCGCGAAGCCAGTTCAGGTCATCCTCGTCGAGCCCCTCGAGCTGCACCATCTCGGTGTTGAGGTGGGCGGGAAATGCGCCGTCGGGGTCGTAGATGTAGGCCACGCCGCCGGACATGCCGGCCGCGAAGTTGCGCCCGGTGCGGCCGAGAATGACGACCTTGCCGCCGGTCATGTACTCACAGCCGTGGTCGCCGACGCCCTCGACCACCGCGTGTGCTCCGGAGTTACGGACCGCGAACCGCTCGCCGACCACCCCGCGCAAAAAGGCCTCGCCGCTGGTAGCGCCGAACAGGATCACGTTGCCGCCGATGATGTTGTCCTCGGCGACATACTGTGCCGGCGCGTTGTCCGATGGTCGCACCACGATCCGCCCGCCGGACAGGCCCTTGCCGACGTAGTCGTTGGCGTCGCCGTAGACCCGCAGTGTGATGCCTTTGGGCACAAACGCCCCGAAGCTGTTGCCCGCGGAACCGTCGAACGTGATGTCGATCGTGCCGTCGGGAAGACCTTGGCCGCCATAGGCTTTGGTCACTTCGTGTCCGAGCATGGTGCCCACCGTGCGGTTGACGTTGGAGATCGTAGTCGAGAACCGAACGGGTGAACCGGCGTCCAACGCCTCGCGGCTCATCACAATCAACTGCTGGTCCAACGCCTTGTCTAGGCCATGGTCCTGGCTGGAGCTGCAATAGAGGTCCTGGTTCATGAACGCCGACTCCGGCTCGTGCAGCACCGGTGTCAGGTCCAGCTTGTGTGCCTTCCAATGCGCCCGCGCCAGCGTAGTGTCCAGCGCGTTCACTTGGCCGACGGCCTCGTTGAGGGTGCGGAAACCCAACTGGGCCATGTACTCGCGCACTTCCTCGGCGATGAACAAAAAGAAGTTCTCGACGAATTCCGGCTTGCCGATGAACCGCTGCCGCAGCACCGGGTTTTGGGTGGCTACCCCGACCGGGCAGGTATCGAGGTGGCAAACCCGCATCATGACGCCGCCGGACACC
>NZ_CAXUCH010000250.1:0-6095 GCF_964249325.1 uncultured Mycobacterium sp.
GTGCACGGGCACCGGATGCCGGGCTGGAGGGTGCGCCGGCATCGGCCGGCGCGATCTCGGTCGCGGTGGCGCCTGCCCCCGGGCCGAATATCCCGGTCAGTGCGTCGCTGACGGTGGGCCCGTAGCCGACCTTGTCGTTGTACATCATCGCTACCCGGATCAGCCGCGGATACGAGGAGGCCGCATCGCTGGCGCCGGGAGAAGCGTAGACCGGCTCGACGTACAGCAGCCCGCCCCGGGCCACGGGCAAGGTGAGCAAATTGCCCCACCGGATGCGGTTTTGGTTGTCGCGCCCGATCACCCCGAGATCCTGCGACACCGCGGTGTCGGTGGTAATCGCGTTGTTGGCCAGTTTGGGACCGTTGACCTGTCCCGGGATCGTCAGCACGGTGATCTTGCCGTAGGTCGCCGGGTCAGAGCTGGCGCTGATGTAGGCGGCCAGGTAGTCGCGCTTGAACCGGTTCATCGCGGTGGTCAGCTGGTAGGACGCCGAATTATCGCCCTTCGCAAGGTTTTTCGCGACGATGTAATACGGCGGCTGGTAACTGCTGGCGGTCGGGTTCGGGTCCAGCGGCACGTCCCAGAAATCCGACGTGGAGAAGAACGTCACCGGGTCGTTGACGTGGTATTTGGCCAGCAGCATCCGCTGCACCTTGAACAGATCTTCCGGATAGCGCAAGTGTTCCGCGAGATCGGGCGTGATCTCGCTCCTGGGTTTGACGGTGCCGGGGAAGACCTTCATCCACGCTTTGAGCACCGGATCCTTCTCGTCCTGCGCGTACAGCGTGACGGTTCCGTCGTAGGCATCGACGGTGGCCTTCACCGAGTTACGGATATAGGAAACCTGTTTGTCGGGCGCCAGCCGGTTGAATGCCACCTCGTTGGAGTCGGCGGTAGCCGAGGACAGCGAGGTCAGCTCCGAGTATGGGTAGTTGTCCAGGGTGGTGTAGCCGTCGACGATCCACACCAGCCGCTTGTTGACGATCGCCGGATAGACGCTGCTATCGGCGGTCAGCCACGGCGCCACCGCTTCCACCCGCTGCGCGGGATCGCGGTTGAACAGGATCCTGCTGTTGGAGCCGATCACGTTGGAGAACAGGAAATTACGCTCGGCGAACTTAGCCGCGAACACGCTGCGCGACAACCAGCTCCCGATCGGCACTCCCCCGGTGCCGGTATAGGTGTAGTTCTTGGTTTCGGTGTTGGTCTCGTAGTCGTATTCGCGGTCTTTGCCATTCTTGCCGACGATCGCGTAGTCGGCTGCGGTGTTGGAGATCACCGGTCCGAAGTAGATGCGCGGCTGGTCGAGCCGAGCCGGGCCGTCGGAGAGCACGGTGCCGTTGGCCCCGACGACATTGACCAGGAACTCGGGGTAGCCGCCGTTTTGGTTGGGGTCATTGGCAATACCGCGGACGGTGTTGGCCGGTGACGCGATGAACCCGTTGCCGTGGGTATAGACGGTGTGCCGGTTGATCCAGTCCCGCTGGTTGTCGATCAGCCGGTCCGGATTGAGTTCGCGGGCGGCGACGACGTAGTCGCGCAGGTTGCCGTCGCGGTCAAGGTAGCGGTCGATGGACAGCTGGTCGGGAAAGTAGTAGAAGTTCTTGCCCTGCTGGAACTGGGTGAACGCGGGGCTGACAATCGTGGGGTCGAGCAGCCGGATGTTGGACGTGGTGGCCCGGTCGGCCGCGACCTGCTGGGCGGTGGCCTGCGGGTCGCCGCTGTAGTTGCGGTAGCTCACGACGTCGTCGGTCAGCCCGTAGGCTTGCCGCGTCGCGGTGATACTTCGGCTGATGTATTCGCTTTCCTTTTGGGCGGCGTTGGGTTTGACGCTGATCTGCTCGACGATCAGCGGCCAACCGGCGCCAACGATCAGCGAGGACAGCAGCAACAGCACCAGCCCGATTGCTGGAATCCGCAAGTCCCGCAGGACGATCGCCGAGAACACAGCGGCCGCGCATATAAGTGCGATCGCCACCATGATCAGCTTGGCCGGCAACACCGCGTTGATGTCGGTATAGCCCGCGCCGGTGAACGGCTTGCCGCCGCGGGTGTGCGAGAGCAGTTCGTACCGGTCCAGCCAGTAGGCGAGCGCCTTGAGCAGCACCAGCGCCCCGACCAGGCTCATCAGCTGTATCCGGGCCGAGCGGCTCAGCGCGCCGGTGCGCCCGGCGAGCCGGATTCCCCCGAAAACGTAGTGCGCCACCAGGTTTGCCACGAACGCCAGGAAGACGGCGACGAACAAATAGCTGAGCACCAGGCGGTAGAACGGGAGATCGAACGCGTAGAAACCGAGATCCTTGCCGAACTGCGGATCTCGGACCCCGAAGTCGCCGCCGTGCAGGAACAGCTGAATCCGCACCCAATACGTCTGGGCGATGACGCCAGCCAACAAACCGATCACCGCCGGGATGCCGATGGCCAGCACCCGCAGCCGCGTCAGGACCACAGCGCGATACCGAGCCACCGGGTCATTGCCGTCGCTGGGCACAAACACCGGCCGGGTGCGGTACGCGAGCGCCAGACCGCCGAACACTATGCCGCCGACGAGTAGTCCGACGACGAAAAACACCACCAGGCGGGTGACCAGCACAGTAGTGAACACCGATCGGTAGCCGAGTTCACCGAACCACAACCAGTCCACGTAGCCGTCGATGAGTCGCGGCCCGATCAGCAGCAAAACGATGACAACGAGTGCGATCGCGATCAGTGTCCGGCTACGCCGGGTCAGCTTTGGCATCCTCGCGGCGGGCCGCATCGCCACTAGCTACGCTCCCTGCTCGATGTTGACGGTGGCCGTCGGCGGTTTGGTGGATGGTCCCAACTGTACGCACCCGCGCGGGCATCGTCGCCGGGCTAGCAGCTCGGCGGTTGACCGCCGGAGGCAACGGTGTGCAGCGCGTCCACCGCCTGACCGAGAGTGTCGACCTTGACCAGTTGCAGGCCGGGCACGTTGTCGGCGTTGGCCTCGTAGCAGTTCTTCGCCGGCACCAGAAACACGCTCGCCCCGGCCTCGCGGGCGGCCACCATCTTGTGCACGATTCCGCCGATCGGGCCCACCTTTCCGTTCGCGGTGATGGTGCCGGTGCCCGCGACGAACTTCGAGTCGACCAGGTCTCCCGTCGTCAGCTTGTCGATGACGGCCAGGCTGAACATCAGCCCGGCCGAAGGGCCGCCGACGTTGGCGAGGTTGAAGTCGATGACAAACGGTGCCCACGGCGCGTCCAGCACCGCGACACCTAAAAAGCCGTAACCGCGATCTGGCTTGGAGCCCAACGTTATCCGAGCAACGCCCGCAGGCGCGTTCTTGCGGCGGTAGTCGATCACCACGGGCTGACCGGGCTTGGTGTTCTTCAGCATCGAGGTGAACTGGTCCACGTTGGTCACCGGGGTGCCGTTGACCGCGTCAATCGCATCGCCGGCCTTGAGTTTGCCCACCGACGGGCCTGGATCGGTGACCACGGCCACGGTGACGGCCTGCGGGTACTTGAGGTATCCCAGCGCGGCGTATTCGGCGCTGTCCTCGGATTCTTTGAAGTCGGCGTTGTTCGCCTTGTCGACTTCCTCCCGTGACTTGCCCGGGGGGTAGACCAGATCGCGCGGCACCAGTTGCTCGCGGCCCGACAACCACAGCGTGAGCGCCTCCCCCAAGGTGAGACCGTCGCGCTGCGACACCGTCGTCATGTTCAAATGACCCGACGTCGGGTGCGTTTGAGTGCCCTCGATATCGACCACCTGCTTGCCGTCCACTTCACCGAGGGTGTCGAAGGTCGGGCCAGGACCAAGTGACACATAGGGCACCGTCACCACCGCGATCAGTACACCGAACACCACGATCGGCACCAGCGCCACGATCAGCGTCAGAATCCGCCTGTTCACGTTGCTAACCCTAAAGGGGTTGGCTGGGTGGCCTGTCTCCTTGGCCGGGCATCCGGTTCACTCACAGCGTGATGGCGGACGCGCACCGAGCGTCCCCCATGAGTACCTTTGAGGTTATGGCTGACCTGCCGTTCGGCTTCTCCGCCGGCGACGACCCCGATCGCGACAAGGGGAAGAACGACCCCGAATCCGGCTCCGGCTCGTCTGATCCGTTCGGTTTCGGCGCAAACTTCGACATGGCCGACCTGGGCCAGATCTTCACTCGCCTAGGTGAGATGTTCAGTGGCGCCGGCACTGTGATGACGACTGGCCGGGCCTCCGGCCCGGTGAACTACGACGTGGCCCGACAGCTGGCGAAAAGCTCGATCGGATTTGTGGCGCCGATCCCGGCTGCCACAAATTCGGCGGTCAGCGATGCGGTGCATCTCGCCGAGACCTGGCTGAACGGGGTGGCCGCGATCCCGGCGGGCACCACCAAGGCCGTCGCCTGGTCGCCCAACGACTGGGTGGACAACACGCTTGAGACCTGGAAGCGGCTATGCGATCCGATGGCTCAGCAGATCTCGACGGTATGGGCGGCGGCCCTGCCCGAGGAGGCCAAGAATATGGCCGGTCCGCTGCTGTCGATCATGTCGCAGATGGGCGGCATGGCGTTCGGCTCGCAGCTGGGCCAGGCGTTGGGCCGGTTATCGCGCGAAGTGCTGACCTCCACTGACATTGGCCTGCCGCTGGGACCGAAGGGTGTTGCAGCGCTCCTGCCCGAGGCGATCGAGTCCTTCGCTGACGGACTCGAGCGGCCGCGCAGCGAAATCCTGACCTTCCTGGCGGCGCGTGAGGCCGCGCACCACCGGTTGTTCAGCCATGTGCCGTGGCTGGCCAGTCAGCTGCTCGGCGCGGTCGAGGCCTACGCCAAGGGCATGAACATCGACATGGCTGGGATCGAGGAGTTGGCCCGCGACTTCAATCCCGCCTCGCTGACCGACCCGTCGGCTGTCGAGCAACTGCTCAACGACGGAGTTTTCGAGCCCAAGGCCACGCCTGAGCAGGTGCAGGCGCTTGAGCGGCTGGAGACTCTGCTGGCGTTGATCGACGGCTGGGTGCAAACCGTGGTGAGCGCGGCGCTGGACGACCGGATTCCCGGTGCCGCCGCGATCAGCGAGACACTGCGCCGGCGCCGCGCCACTGGCGGGCCCGCCGAGCAAACATTCGCGACGCTGGTCGGCCTGGAGCTGCGGCCGCGCAAGCTGCGCGAGGCTGCTGTGCTGTGGGAGCGCCTGACACATGCCGCCGGTATGGACGCGCGCGACAAGGTATGGCAGCACCCCGATCTGCTGCCGGCGTCCGAAGATCTCGACGAGCCGGCGGCGTTCATCGACCGGGTCATCGGCGGCGACACCAGCGGCATCGACGAGATGCTCGCCGAGTTCGAGCGCGGCATCGACTCCGGCCATGACGGCCCGGACGGCCCTGTGGACAACTGAGCCGCGGGTAGCGCTCGGCGTGCCACAGTGAGCTGTGCCCCAACCCCCGTCCGCGCCCCAAGCCGGGGCGCCGCTGTACGCGCTCAACCCGGCGATGCCGGTACTGCTTCGTCCCGACGGTGTCGTGCAAGTGGGATGGGATCCACGCCGGGCAGTGCTGGTACGTCCGCCGCGCGGGCTGACCGCTGGCGGGCTGGCCTCGCTGCTGCGATCCATGCAATCGCGGGTATCGCTGGCCGAGCTGCAACGCCAAGCCGCCGACCACGGTCTGGTGCATGCCCGTGAGCTCGCCGATCTGATCGGCGAACTTGTCGGCGCCGGCGTGGCGACGCAAGCACCCCCGCAGCGCGGCGGACGGTCGCCGTCGATCCAGGTGCACGGCCGCGGGCCCCTGTCGGACCTGCTGACCGAAGCCCTGCGCTGCTCGGGTGCGCGTATTCGACGCAGCAGCCAGCCGCACGCCGCGCCGACGCCCGGGCGCACCGATCTCGTGGTGCTTTCCGACTACCTCGTCGCCGACCCGCGGATGCTGCGCAATTTGCACAGCGACGGCGTCCCGCACTTACCGGTCCGGGTGCGCGACGGAGTGGGTCTGATCGGCCCGCTGGTGATACCCGGCATGACCAGCTGTCTGGGTTGCGCGGACTTGCACCGGCGTGACCGCGACGCCGCGTGGCCGGCGGTCGCCGCCCAGCTGCGTGACACCGTCGGCGCCGCCGATCCAGCAACTCTGAT
>NZ_CAXUCH010000251.1:0-6055 GCF_964249325.1 uncultured Mycobacterium sp.
AACCCGCCGCAACCAGGTCCCTTCACTCAACCAGTGCGGAAAACGGGCCTAGGGGAGATGGCTGATCCCGATCAGCGTGGTGATGTGTGGCGATAGTCGCTCGGCACCTCATCGACACCAGTGCGGCGGCTCGCATGACACACCCCGAAGTCGCCGCGCGGCTCGCGCCACTCATCGAGGCTGGATTGGTCGCAACAACGGCTCAGCTCGACGCGGAGGCGCTCTACAGCGCCCGAAACGCTGCGGACTACGAACAGCTTTGGTCAGATCGTCGCTTGGCGTACGAATATCTGCCAACCAACGACGAACACTGGCAGACCGCTCTGGACGCGCAACGGCGATTGGCCAGCACTGGTCGTCATCGTGCCATCGGCATGGCCGATCTTCTGATCGCCGCCCTCGCCAATGCCCACGACGTAACGCTGCTTCATTATGACGCGGACTTCGAGATTGTGGCCGAGGTACTGCCGTTCCAGCATCGCTGGGTGCTGGAGCGCGGCAGCATCTAGTGGTCGTGAAATCCCTTCGTGCACAAATTAATTGCGGTATTTACCGGTAAAGCCGCATATTCGTTTCCTGCATAATCTGGCGGGGGCTACCCGGCCACGCGAAGAACCGCCGTATCGGAACAGCCTGCTCCACTGATGCAATATGCGGTATTCTACCCGACATAATCTCTATTATCGGTAGCTGCTCTAATTAGCTGAGCAGGTAACCTGTCCAGGTGTCGGCGTTGGCGTCCAACCCAGTGGAAACCACCGGGCGCGCATCGCCGTGCGGCTGTCCAGTCTAATGAAAACGTCGAGCTGGCAGCCTGATTCGGCCGATCGCGGCGCACTGCGCGGCTTGATATCGACCGTTTTCGGGCCAGGGTTGACCAAATTGATGAGTGCCCCTGGCCCAATCGCCGTGATTCGTGGTGCTTAGCCGGTAGCCATCCCATGCCCAGCGATTCGTCACCGTGACGTAACTACGGTATTGGTGCCCGCTGGGTCGGTCTGTCTAAAACTGTTGCGCTCGGGCCGCTTTGGTTCAACCGAGACACCGGCCATTCCAGCATCCGAAAGTTAGGGTGTTACACCGCAATCACATTCGGGTCGCTGCTGGTGCAGCATGCTCACATCTTTCTCGTTTGAAGTACCCAACACTGACACGGCGACTGCCGGCCGAGGCACGGCAGACACGGCGGAGCGAATGATGGATGCCGCCGATACAAAGGCATTAGCTAGGCTATCGAATTAATATGTTTTCCCGGCCTGGCGACGACCCGCGCTTCTGGGAGTTGACGCTCGAATAGGGCTTGGGCGGCGGTTGACGGCCAACGCAGTCCGACCTCGACCCAGAAATGCGGAAAGAGACCGGCACGGCAGACCGTATTGTGGATCGGTCTTTGTGCTTCAGTGTGCCTTTGGCCGGTCGAGACGAGGGTGGTCAATGAGTTTTCGTGGGCAGCACCGCCGGCTGCGGCGCGGCCGCTCTTCAAGGTGGTTGTCAGTGGTCAGCACGGCCATGGCCGGGACGTTCGCCGCCATGTTGGCGGCTAGCTGCGCAACGGTCGCCGACGGTCGGGCGACCTCAGTGCTGTATGACCCCTTCCACGTCGGGGGCCTGCCGGCGGTCGACGGTCCCAGCGGCCCCAAGGAGGATGCGCCCCCGCCAACCGGCAAGGTGCTCAACACTGACGGCGGGGCCGCCGACAAGCTGGCGCTGTTGTCGGTCAACGACGTCGAAGAGTTCTGGACGCAGACTTATAGCGGAACCTTCAAAGGAAGCTTCACCCCCATTGACACCCTCGTCTCTTATGACTCACGAGACCCCGCAAGTCCGATGATTTGCGGCGACGAGACCTACCACGAAGCCAACGCGTTCTACTGCCGGGCCAGAAACCTCATGGCCTGGGACCGCGGGGTGCTTGTGCCGACCGGACAGCGTTATTTCGGCGACATGTCGATCCCCGCACTCATAGCCCACGAGTACGGGCATGCCGTGCAGCGCATGGCCCACCTGACCAACCGAAAAACCCCCACGGTGGTCGCCGAGCAGCAGGCAGACTGCTTCGCCGGGGCTTACATGCGCTGGGTGGCCGAAGGCCACTCCCCCCGATTCAGGGTCAGCACGGGTGACGGACTCGATCACGTTCTGGCAGGCGCCATTACGATCCGCGATCCCATTGTGACCCCGGAGGACTCCGATATGGTCGAGGAGGGCCACGGCACCGCCCTGGATCGGGTCAGCGCCTTCCAAATGGGCTTCATCCGCGATCCAGGCGCCTGCGGCGGGATCGACATGGACGAACTCAAGAACCGCCGCGGCGACTTGCCGATCTCGCTGCAGGCGGATCCGGCCGGCGACGTGGAAACCGGCGAGGTCCCGATCACCCAGGACACGGTATCGACGCTGGCCGAGGTGCTGGGAATCATCTTCTCCCCCAAACAAAACCCAACAGTTTCGTTCGAGCCCACTCACTGCGGAGACGCCAACGGCAAACCGCCGGTGTCCTATTGCCCCTCCACCAACACCCTCAGTGTTGATATGGCGGCCTTGAAGAAGATGGGCGCCTCCGCCAACGAGCGCGACTACGTCTTGCCGCAGGGCGATGACACTGCCTTGTCGGTAGTCATGTCCAGATACGTGCTGGAGTTGCAGCACGAGCGCGGGCTGCCACTCGACACGGCGACCGCGGCGCTGCGCACGGCATGCCTGACGGGAGTCGCGCACCGCAAGATGGCCGTGCCGGTGAAATCGGCTTCCGGCCAAAGCCTTTCACTTACCGCCGGTGACCTCGATGAAGCCGTCGCCGGCCTGCTCACCAACGGGCTGGTAGCCAGCGACGTCAACGGCGTCACCGTGCCAGCTGGTTTTACTCGCATCGCCGCGTTTCGCTCCGGTGTGCTCGGCGATGAGGAGCCGTGCTTCGAGCGGTTCAACGAAAACGGCAGCGGCATGTAAGGGTTTTGCGGTCACAGCTTCGGCACGTCCGTTGGCTGTATGCCCGGATAGGAGGCTTGGTCGGTTCTGGGCTCTTTGCGGCAACTGGTTTCGGTGCTGCCGGACATGGATGAAGGTGGGACATGGCCAAGGCGGTTCTGCGCTAGGGAGCCGCGTGCGTGTCGTATTCGTCACCAGCGTCGATGCGTGATTGCTACCCATCTCCTGATAGAGCATCCAAGTCCGAAGGACAAGGCGGCAAAGCAGTTGGATATTTAACTGTATTCCGATACCATTGCCTAGCCAATCAGCGCAGATGGCGGAGCGCAGTGATGCTGAAACGACATCGGCCACTACTAGGAAGGGCGAACCGTCGACGGAGAACTGTGAACCTCGGGATCTATCGCATTGGGCAGAGGCCGATGACAGTAACGCGACGATGGATCGCGTTGAGCTGTGGCCGGGATTGTTTGAGCAGCGGTGGCGCCCCTGCCGGCAAGGCGGTGACGGCAAGCAGCACGAGCTCGCGGTGCCCGGCCTGCATGCGGGCTTGTAGGTCGGGCACCGCCTGGTACCCACATCCCGACGCTTTGCGCCCCTAAGCCGATCGAGAAAGGCCCTCCGCGCTATGTCTGTACAGCTGATGCCGCGTTTCGCAGAGGTACAGGCCCACTACGACCTTTCAGACGAGTTCTTCCAGCTATTTTTGGATCGCACCCGGACCTATAGTTGTGCCTACTTTGAGCGCAACGACATGACGCTGGAAGAGGCCCAGCTCGCGAAGATCGACCTGGCGCTGGGAAAGCTGAATCTGCAGCCCGGTATGACGTTGCTGGACATCGGCTGCGGATGGGGTGCTGCGATAAAACGGGCTGTCGAGCGCTACGACGTTCATGTCGTCGGTCTAACCCTGTCGGCCAACCAGGCCACGCACGTCCAACAGATGTTCGATCACATGGACACCCCCCGCCGTGCGCGTGTGCTGCTAAAGGGATGGGAACAGTTTGACGAGCCGGTGGACCGGATAGTCTCGATCGGTGCATTCGAGCACTTCGGCCATCAACGCTACGCCCGCTTCTTTCGCATGGCATATCAGGTGCTGCCCGCAGACGGCATTATGCTGCTGCACACCATCGTGCGGCCCACCTTCAAAGAATTGCGGCAGCGGGGACTCGCGCTGACGCACGAGCTGGTGCACTTCAGCAAATTTATTCTGGCGGAAATCTTTCCGGGCGGCTGGTTGCCGACCGTGCCGACGGTGCAAGAGCATGCCACCGCCAGCGGTTTCACAGTGCGGCGAATCCAGTCGCTGCAGCCTCACTATGCCCGGACCCTGGACACCTGGGCGACAGCATTGCAGGCAAATAAAGACCGCGCTATCGCTATCCAGTCGCAAGAGGTGTACGAGCGCTACATGAAGTACCTGACTGGCTGTGCGCAGCTGTTTCGCGACGGATACACCGACGTCAACCAGTTCACGCTGGTCAAGTAACTATTCAGCGCCGCACTAGTGCACCTCGCAGCTGCGGGCGAAGTAGGCGCATGGATTAACGCATTTGCGTCAGGAGCTAGGCCAGCCAACCGGCGTATGCACAACCCCTGCGCCTAAGGGAACCTCGTTTTGTGCAGAGGTCGCCGCTGTCTGAGCGCCCGCCCCACTCAGGTGATTGCCCCCTCGCCGCTCCTATCAGAATCAAGACATTAAACTATATAACGAATAACATCCCCGGTAATGTCAGCACACCGGACCAGCGCGTGCTGACTATGGGGTCCCGGCTTCCAGGTCCAGCTGCCGCCCAGGCGACGAGGCAAGCTTTACAAACGAGGAGTTGTGAGGAAGTACTCCGATGCCTGAATCCTACGGTGGTCCAGACGTGTCGGGTTGGGGGCAGGACACCATGGCCCGCTGGCCGGCCGAACGGGTCAAGGAGCTTGCCCAGCAGCTCTACCACGTGCTAGTCGAGGTGTTTTGGGTGGTGGGGCGCCGGGATCGTGGCGGCGTCCCAGCGGGTGAACTTTCGCTAGCCCAACTGTCGATTCTGATGGTGTTGCGTGAACACGGGCCGATGCGGATGAGCGCATTGGCCGCGCACGAGCGTGTCCGCGGGCCGACCATCACGCTCGCCGTCGGCCGCCTGGAGAAATTGGGCCTGGTCAGCCGGTCTCAAGACCCGACCGATCTCAGAGCGGCGATCGTCACGATCACAGGCCATGGCGAGGCTGTCTGCTGTCAGTCGATGGCCATACGGCTCGCTCGACTTGCGGCAATGCTCAACACGCTCAGCGCCGAGGATCGAGCAACCCTGCGCGAGGTATTGCAGCCTCTGGAGCGACTGGCAGGCCGCGGCATCGCCTCGATGCTTGGTACACAGATGTGACATCACAGCCGGCGCCCTGCTCAGGACGCATATCCCGCCCTGATACAAGCCGCGCCAGTGATGGGGCGAGTTCAGGAGGGCAATGCGAATGCCGCCCGGTGTGGCGCCTGGCTGCGGCTTGCTGCTATAAGTCTGCGTTGGATTGCTATAACTTACTGGTATAGTTATAGCGGACTTGTCTGGACTTCGTCGCCGGGAGGGACTGACTTGACCTCTACCCTTGTTCCGTGTCGATGGCGCAGTCGGCCAGGCTGGCAGCGCGAACGGCGAACTCGATGCGGGCAGCCCCGCCTGTACCACCGCTCTGTGTCCGTCGCACCGATCCCCTACCCTGCGCCGAAACCCCTAGAGCGCCGCGTCGCATCAGCTTCGATCGACCTTCGAATCCTATGCATCGCAAACCGACTCGCATGCGCCGGATCGCCACCTACAGACGTCGACCTTTTACGGCCCCGGCGCGTGGTGTCACAGCCGGTGCCGCATGCCAGCAGATCGCTGCCGTCGGCGCGGAAATCGTCACGCCCAGCGCTCGCCCGCGCGGTAGTGTCACTGCCCGATCGGACGATCGCGCCTGACAATGGCCGGGGTTTTCCGGCATCGTCGCGAACACATGAAATGAGAGCATCATGAGCGGACCGCACGAATCCTCAGACGACGTGACCCGGCCCTGGCAAGATCCGCGGCGCGGGTCTGGAGGCAGCCTCCCGCCGAGTGACGACCCCGAGGCCACCCTGCAGGCTTCGACACAG
>NZ_CAXUCH010000252.1:0-6054 GCF_964249325.1 uncultured Mycobacterium sp.
ACCCCGTCCGGACGCGCAGATACTGATGGCCCCATTTTCGGCCGCACCCTATGAAGCCGGCAAGGAGCTAGGGTTGGAGCGCGAGCCGGGCATCCAGGCGATCGGATATGTGCTGCGCCCCGACAGCGAGGGCTATCTGGCGATTACATCGGCGGATCCGGCCGCACCACTGGACATCGAGCCGAATTTTTTTGCCACCGACCATGACCGCACTACTGGCGTTGCGTTGTTCAACACGATGCGCCAATTATTCAGCCAGGCACCCATTTCGAAGTATCTGGTGCGTGAGCTCACCCCGGGACCGGAGGTCAGCAGCGCCGACGCGATCATCGATGCGGGGCTGGAGCTGGGATATTGCGGCTATCACGCGGTGGGCACCTGCGCAATGGGTCCGGCCGACGACGACGTGGTCGACTCATCATTGCGGGTGCGCGGTGTCGACAACCTGCGCGTGATGGACTGCTCGGTGATGCCGACGATGGTCTCGGGCAATCTCAACGGCCCGGCGATGGCCATGGCCTGGCGTGCCGCGGATCTGATCCTGGCGGCCCGGTAACGCCCGATACCGCAGCACTTTGAGTCGGGTTATCAACCGGCGCGCTGATTTCCCATCGCCGACAATGATCTAGTCGGCCGGGCTCGCATCTGCGGCTCGGGCCCTTCGGTCGCTGCCATGGCCCCTTGGTATTCGAGCCGACTGGATGCCGTCGCATCGGTCGGCCGGCGTGACCCGGGATACTGGACGGGCCGATAAGGAGTCTGACCACAGTGGTGAACGCTGTTTACTATACAGCGTATGGTTGGCCGGCCGAAGGTCCGCGCGCAGCGGCTTGACGAGCAGTCCATCGTGGAGGCCGCGCTGCAGATCGCGCGACACCGGATGGCCGACCTGACGATGCGCTCACTGAGCGAGCGGCTGCAGGTCTCGGTCGGCGCGCTGTACAAGCACGTCGCCGGACGCGAGGCGCTGGTTGAGCTGGTGGTGGAAAAGATCTTGAGTCAGGCGCCACCAATGTCGCCGGATTGCGGAGATGGCTGGTTGGCGCTACGGGCTCAGGTGCTGGGACTGCAGGCTCTAAGTTGATAAGTACCCGGGCCTCGATGAGGTCATCGTCGCCCACTCGCCGAATTCAGCGAAAGCCAACGACCTTCGCCGCGAAGGGATCGCCGCCCTTACCAGCCAAGGCCTTACGACCGAAGAGGCGTTACGGGTGTACCTCGCGGTGACCTACTTGTGGCTGGGGTCGCGGGTAGCGGTGCGAGGCCGCACCCGCAACAAGACCGACATCGACACCTTCGCCTTAGCACTCGACATTCTGCTGACCGGTTTGAAGCGGGAGATCGCCGAATCACGCCAGTGCCAACGCATCAGCGAACGGGCATGACATCTGCCCATGGCAACATCACACGAATAGGAGCGCTGTCGATGAAGTCACGAATGGCGGCAGTTATCGGCTTTTTCATCCTGGCCGCGTTGTGGGCGGCCACCATCCTGACCGTCCAGGCATTCCAAGTATTTCACTACCGGTAGGAGGCAGTCATGCATGACGCTGTGCGTCTCGTCGGGATGATCGTCGCCGATATCGCGATCCTGGCGGTGTGGTGGTTTCTGGGGAGTCGGCTCGTGCCGGCCGAACAGGCCCCGGACTCGGCCAACGCCGAGACCGAAAAAGGCGTGCGGACACTGCACAGAATTCTCACGTACATCTGTTTGTTCCTGCTGGCAGGTTTGATCATCGAATGCACGACGATGTTCCCGGCGATACTGGTGAGGTTCGGATGGTCATAAGACACTCATCGCCGAATAGGCCGGGTTCAGCCTCGGCGTCGGCGACACAGCCGCCGTCGCCGGGTGAGTCGGAAAGTAAAGCGCGCTGGGTCGAGCCGGCAGACGGCTGGCTGGCCGCGGGCATCTTGCTTTGCGGGACAATGATAATCGGCCCGCTCGGGACGATCCCCCTGATCGTCGGGCTCGTCAAGTTGTGGCGGTCGGTCAGGGCCGGCACCAATGTGCGTCCCTGGGCAGCGACCGTTATCGGCACGTTCTGCATGATCGACGGGATGATCAACTTCCTGCCGTGGTCGCTGGACACGTTCGCGCACAACACCGTTGTCGGCCGCACCTTCATCACCGGCTACGGACGATTCTTCGACGGCGCGTTCTACTTCAAGTACAACACCGGAGCGCTCGGCGGTGTCGAGAACCATACCGAAAAGATGTGGCAGCTGCTGGCCGTTTTCGTCTTGATGCCGATGCGCACGGTGAGCGCTTGGGCTTTCCTGCAGATGAAGACGTGGGGGCTGCACTTCATGAAAATATCGGGCTGGCTGTATTTGTTCTTGTGGGTGGGCTACACCATGGCGATGAGCCTGGATTTCCCCGTGCGCATGGCCAACTCCGAGTTCGGCATGGGGTGGTGGCTGTTCAACCTGTTCTACCTGTCGCCGATGTTCGTGCTGCCCTACCTCTACACCGTAGACAAGCGCCAGTGGAATCGATGAGTGAGGAAACCGGCCGGCCGAGTGGAAATCTCGCTGCATAAAGACTCAACGGTACCGCGGGCAACGACCCGGCCGGCGACAGCTTCACGGGCCGCACAAATCACCCCGAGACATCCACGGACACGGCGGTCAGTGCCCGGCTAGGCTGCCCCAAGAAACCAGTAACGGGGAACACCGTCTAGTTGCGCATGTAGGCGCCGCCGGAGACGTTCACGATTTCGCCGGTGATGTGGGCCGCCCGTGCTGACGCGAGAAACGCTACCAGTTCGGCTATTTCGTCCTTGTCGGGCAGTGAGCCCAATGGGCCGAGTGTGTCGGGACGCTCACGTAGCTCCGGGTGGTCCATCACGAACTTGGTGCCCTCCACCATGCCCATGCTGACCGTGTTCGCCCGGATGCCGTACGGCCCGCCCTCGTGTGCCAGGCAGCGCGTCAACGTGTTCAAAGCGCCCTTGCTCACCGCGTAAGGCGTCTCAAGGCCGGCGCCGCCGACATCGGGGGCGTAGCTGCCGATGTTGATCACCACACCCCGACCGCGCTCGCGCATGCCAGGAAACACCCGGCGTGCCAGATACCACGGCCCGTTGATGTTGACGTCCATGACGCGATCCCAGTCGGTGGGCTGGTAGTCGAAGATCGAGCCGAGGATATTCACCGCCGCGTTGTTGACCAGAATATCTACCGCGCCGAACCTTTCGAGCACCTGGTCAACGACATGGTCGATCGCGCTACGGTCACCTGCGTCCATCGGATAGCCGACGATCTGCCCGTTCGGATAGTCTTCGGCCATCGCCTTGGCTACCTCGCGGGTGCGGCGCTCGTGAATGTCGGTGAGCACCACCCGCGCTCCGCCGACCGCGAGCCGCCGCGCGACCGCCTGACCGATACCAAGCCCCGCTGCCGCTGTCACCAGCGCCACCGCGCCGTCGAACTCGCTGCCCACGTCAAGCCTTCAACAGTTCCAGGCCGTTGTCACGGCAGAACTGGCGGCGCCGCTGCTCCCCGAGCCCTTCGACGCGCCAATACATTTCGGCCGGCTCGCGCAACCCTTCCGCGTGTGGCCAGTCCGATCCCATCACCAGCGCATCGGTGCCGCCGAGTTCCTCGGCGAGCGCGACGGTGTCGTCCTCCGGATAGGGCACCACCCGCACATGCTGCTTGAAGATCACGCTGGGCCGCTCTTTGAGCGGTCCCCCCAGCCACGGACCAAGTCGGGCCATGCCGCGGCTTTTGTCCATGTGACGGATGAAGTGCGGGACCCACGACGCACCGAATTCACTGACCAACACCCGAATGTTGGGGAAACGGCCGAACAGGTTGTCGAAAATCAGCGCGGACAGCGTGTCGGTGATGGGCCGTTCGCCGTAGCTGTTTTGCCACTGCCACGCGGAAAACTGGAACGGCGGACCGACTTTCCAGCCCCAGTCCGCGGCCACGGTGCGCTGATAGTAGAACTCCGTGATGTGGTAGCAGACAACCGCTTTGGATTCGTTGATGCGCGCCCAGAACGGATCGAAGTACGGATCGCCCGGGCTGCGCCCGTATGCCGGGCCGGCCGGTAGATAGATGAACCGGGCGCCGGCGGCCAACACACGATCGAGCTCGGCGACTGCGCGGTCTAAGTCGCGCAACGACAGCATCGCCGGGGCGTAGATGGTGTCCTGGTAGCTAAAGCCCCAATCCTCGTCAATCCAGCGGTTGAACGACTCCAGATTGTCATAGAGCGGATCGATGCCGTCGAGGAACTCCTCAGCGAACAGCGCCCACCCGCCCGGGTACATGATCGACTTCTCGATCTGCTGCTCTTCGAGCTGCTTGAGCCGGGCATCCTTGTCGAGGTATTCCGGCTGCATGGACTCGAAGAACCGCTCGGCGTCGGCGGGGTCGCCCGAGGAGCGCTTCTTGAGCATTTCGGCCAACGAGCCGGGCACATACGCTTTGTCGAGGTCTTGTTCTTTTTCGAACGCAGTCACGATGCGCTCGTTGGCCAGCAGCGCCTTATGACCGCTGGGCAGCACGATCGGCCGCACCGCGGTGTCGAGCTTGTCCTTGGGCATGTAGCGGGTGAAACAGTCCTGGGCTTCATAGGAGTGCTGGTCGAAGTCGAGCAGCTTGTACGGCAGGGTGCCGACGCTGTTCGGGATGATTGCCATCGTCGTGTCCTCTACTTCACTTGCATTGGTGTACTGGGTTGTTCGCGATCGCGCGCTGAGCCGACCCGCAGCAGCGGCGCTAGCCGGGTGCAGATCGTCTGGATGTTGCGCATCACGACGTCCTCACGCATGCCGCCGATGGATGCCCACAGGAACACAGTCCGCACCGGCGCGCCGGCGGTGTAGGCGCGGATTCGCTCGGCCACATGCTCAGGCGTGCCGTAGGTGAACGAGCCGAGCGGGCCCGGCCGCGGCGAGTTGATGAGCCGATCCACATCGACGGGCTTCGGCGCCGCGGCGTCGGTGCCCTCGACCATGTGCCGGCGGTATGAATTCAACTGGTAGGCAAGGTGTTCGGAGACCATCGGCCAGTCACCTTCGGGGTCATCGCTCGCCCAGGCCTGAAATCCACCGGCCATCACCCCGGCTGTAACCGGGTGGCCGGCCTGGGCCAGCCCCTCGGCATACGGTTCCCACAGCGCGGCGTCGGCCGACAGCAGCCGCTCCCCCAACAAACCGGCCCGGCGCGCGCCTTGTGGGCCCTGGTATCCCAGCCAGATCGGCATCGGATCCTGTACCGGTCGCGGCCGCACCCCGCCCGGGCCGAACAACTCACGAAGGCGCCGCGCGGTATCGTCGGTCTGCCGGTAGCGCCCCTTCAGCGATGCGCCGAACAGCTCGAACTCCGGAACCCGGTAGCCGGTACCAATCCCCAGATCCAGGCGGCCATCGGATACCAGATCCACCACCACGCTTTGTTCGGCGATCTCGGCGGCCGGCCGCAGCGGTGCGATGAGGATCGCGGTGCCCACCCGCATGCGCTTCGTGCGTGCCGCCACGGCAGCGGCCATGGTCAGCGGGCTGGTCAAGTGGTCGTCGTCGAACAGGTGATGTTCGGAGAACCACGCCGACGAGGCGCCGAGCCGCTCGGCTTCCTGGCACGCCTCGATCGTGAAGCCGTAGAGCCGCGACGGGTGCTGCCGCCATTGGGCGGGATTGCGCAGGTCGAAGTAGACGCCGACGTCCATCATGGCCGCGTCAGAGCACCCCACGTGTGCTGGCTGTCGTTGAGCGCTTCGGCCATATCCACCTCTTCTCCCCGACCCGACACTACCTTACGCTGTAAGGTTAGCCGTAGCCAGTAGGTCCAGCCGCCAAATTGGAAAGGCACCGGGAATTGACCGAGGTGAACACATCCGACGAGCTGCTCACACCGCAGAGCCTCTCGGCGCTGATGCGGTCGACTTGGACATGGGACGACCGCGCGCTTCGCCGCGACCTAGCCGCATTGTTGGTGGACCTCGCAGCCGCGCGCGCCGCCGCGGCGAGCAATGCTGCCGACCATGCCGAAGTCCTGCGCGGACGGGCCCTGGGCTCAGCGGCTGAATTTCTCGCGGCC
>NZ_CAXUCH010000253.1:0-6045 GCF_964249325.1 uncultured Mycobacterium sp.
TGACAGGGTCGCGGTTTGTGGCGTGTCCCTTTGGGGGGGCCAGCTCACGGATGTATCGCACCGGGGACTTGGTGTGTTGGGGTGCTGATGGGCAGCTGCAGTATTTGGGGCGCGCTGATGAGCAGGTCAAGATCCGCGGGTATCGCGTCGAGCTCGGCGAAGGGCAGGTGGCATTAAGTGCTCTGGAAGGTGTCGGCCAGGCGGTGGTGATCGCCCGCGAGGACCGCCCCGGCGACAAACGCCTGGTGGGCTATATGACCGGCACCGCCGACCCGGCCGAGCTCCGGGCCGCGCTGGGCGAGCGGCTGCCCGAGTACATGGTCCCGACCGCGGTGGTGGCATTAGAGGCGCTGCCGCTGACCCCCAACGGCAAACTCGACAAACGGGCCTTGCCGGCACCGGAATACGCTGACGCCGATCGCTACCGCGCCCCGGCCACGCCTACCGAGGAGACCTTGGCTCGCATCTACGCCGAGGTGCTCGGACTGGAGCGGGTCGGTGTCGACGACTCGTTTTTCGACCTGGGTGGAGATTCGCTGTCGGCCATGCGGGTGGTCGCGCTGATCAACAAATCTTTGGACGCCCATCTTGCAGCTCGCACCTTGTTTCACGCGCCGTCGGTCCGAGGCCTTAGTCAGCAATTGGGCAGAGATGACAGCGCGGTGGAATTGCCCCCCGTCGAAGTCTTCAAGGAGGGTACGGGTGTTCCGTTGTGCTGTGTTCATGAAGGCAACGGACAAAGCTACGCCTATCGCGGCCTGAGTAATTTCTTGGATTGCCCGATTATCGGCATCAACCAAACGCTGCAAAATAGCGAAGCTGAACCTCGATCGATTCGTGACATGGCGACAAACTACGCGAATCGACTCCAAGCCCTCTACGCTGACGGGCCCTACAATCTTCTCGGCTGGTCGTTCGGCGGCCCGGTGGCCCACGCGCTGGCCATTGAGCTTCGCCGACGCGGATGCGCCGTTCACCGTCTCATCCTGGTGGACCCCGTGCTCAGCGCCAACACCGCCATAAAAGACGACGCGGCAGACGAGGAGAATCAAGGCGAGAGTCGCCTCTTGACCGCCTTCTTGCGATTTAGCCGTATAGAGATTCCGGAACAAGCGGAACCCCTCACCTACGGGCGGGCGCAGGAGTTAATTCGTCAACAACGACAAGTGGTGGAATTTATACTTCCGCCTCGGCAGCTCTTCGAGTTGGCAGTCAGTTACCACAATGCTAACGAGGTGTATCTCCGGGAACATGTGCCGGACGTGTTTGATGGCGATGTGATCATATTCTCCGCGACGCGAAGTGAAAACAAGAACGATCTATGCGATCCACACAATTGGCGGCCCTACGTTACCGGCGACATCACCGTGTACTCGGTCGACTGCGAACACGATGAGTTGATGACCACCGAATCGCTCCGCTTGTATGCCCAACAACTCAAACATTTGCTAGAAACGTAACGCGGCGTCGCGGTAAAGCAATTCCCGGGGGATCGGGTTCAGCGGCTCTTCCGCTTTAGAGTGGATCGATTGGACGGATGCCGCAGTGTAGGGGTGCCCGGATTCGGTAGTGGGTGAGGTTTTTTGAACCCGAGGGCGTTGCGGCGCAGTGCTTCTAGGCGGCCGTTGATGGCTTCGGTGCGTCCCTGGGAGCGTGGTGGTCCAAAGGCCGGCACGTCGGGGCGGCTGCGCCACACCACATAAGCACCCTCAATTGAGCCAACGAATGCAACGTCTGCTGCTACCATGCCGCTGTGCAATGGCAGCGTAAAGAAAATACTGAGCAGGGCGCGCAGTTGGCGCCGAGTCGTGGCGAGGCACCGCAGGGAGGCGACTACGTAAACAGGAACGCGGTCTCACGAATTGCCGCACCGATATTTGAGTCCGTGCCGAGGCCGTCGGTTTTCTTGAGAAACTTGCGAACCGTGCTCCATCTTCGTTCTTACCGGCCGACGGGCACCGAGGGCGAAGAATATCATAAATGGTACTTCAACACTTTGGTGTGGAAGAAGACTACTTGGATGGGGGTTGATTGCCTGAAATCGGTCTGTGATATGTGGAATTACCAGGAGATTCTGTTCCAACTGAAGCCCTCCTTGGTAATTGAGTTCGGCACGTGGCACGGCGGCTCGGCGTTATTTTTCGCCGGTGTCATGAGGCAGATCGGCGAACCATTCAAGGTGTTTTCCGTCGATGTCAGCCACGCACATCTTGATTCAGCAGCACGGCGCGATCCCGATATATTGTTCGTCGAATCGAGCTCCACGGTCCCGGCTATTGCTGAACATATCCAACGCCTTAAAAGTGAGTTCCCCGGCAAGATCTTCGCGATCCTGGACAGCGACCACTCCATGAATCACGTACTGGCCGAGATGAAACTATTGCGGCCTTTACTCTCCACCGGCGATTACCTCTTAGTGGAAGACTCCATGCTCAACGGGCACCCCGTCCTTCCGGGATGGGGACCGGGCCCGTACGAAGCCATCGAGGCGTACGAGCGCGAATTTCCAGGCGATTACACGCATGACGTGGCGCGCGAGAACCAATTCGGCTGGACACAGGCGCCCAACGGATACCTGATCCGAAACTAACGACGATTTTTCACGCAGCCTCGCTGCGTCACGCCCGAGCCGCTGCGGGCTGACTTGCGGGGTTGGTTGTGGCAGGTGGATGTGACGGTGCGCTGCCCAAGGAGTGGGCGCTGAAGTCGCTGCGTCGCGGGGTGCGAACACCTCCAGGCTGGGGTGCCGCGTCCTACATGGTGTGGGCCAGACGGTCTGCGACCAGTGCCGCGAACTTGGCCGGGTCGTCGGGTACGTCGCCTTCGGCCAGAACTGCTGTGCCGTAAAGCAATTCGGCGGTGTCGGCCAGTGATGGATCGGCGCCGCGGTTGGTGTAGGCCTGTTGCATGCCGGTGACGAGCGGGTGCTTCGGGTTGATTTCCATGATCCGTTTGCTGACCGGGACCGTCTGTCCGGAAGCGCGGTACATGCGCGCCAGCGCCGGGGTGATGCCGAAGGTCGGGGTAATCAGGCAGGCCGGCGACTCGGTCAGGCGCTTCGACAACCGCACTTGCGAGACATGCGCACTCAACGTCTCGGTCAACCATGTCACCAGGCCGGCGAAGTCCTTTTCCTGCTGCTCGCGCTCGGCTTCGCTTTTTTCATCCTCGGACTCGAGGTCGATCTCGCCCCTGGCCACTGACTGCAGCGGCTTGCCGTCGAACTCGCTCACCTGTCCGACCCAGATTTCGTCGACCGGGTCGGTGAGAAGCAGCACCTCGTAGCCTTTGGCCTTGAACGCCTCGAGATGCGGCGACTTCAGGAGTTGCTCCCGTGATACGCCGGTGGCGTAGTAAATCTGCTCCTGGCCGTCCTTCATGCGCTCGACGTACTCGGGCAAGGTGGTGGGCTCTTCGTCGCTGTGCGTCGAGGCGAACGAGCAGAGGCGTAATAGGGTGTCCTGGTTTTCCAAGTCCGACATCAGGCCCTCTTTGAGGGCCCTGCCGAATTGAACCCAGAACGTGCGGTAGTCCTCGGGCCGCTCGGACTGCATGTCTTTGATCGCCGTGAGCACCTTTTTGGTCAGCCTTCGACGGATGGCCGCGATCTGCCGATCCTGCTGCAGGATTTCTCGGGAAACGTTGAGCGACAGGTCTTCTGCGTCGACGACGCCCTTGATGAAGCGCAGGTAGTGCGGCATGAGCTGGTCACAGTCGCCCATGACGAACACCCGCTTGACATACAGCTGCACCCCGACCTTGGCGTCCCGGTTGAACAGGTCGAACGGAGCGATGGATGGAATGAACAGCAGGGCCTGGTACTCGAAGGTGCCCTCGGCTTTCATCGGGATGACCTCGAGCGGGTCGTCCCAGGCATGGGCGATGTGCTTGTAGAACTCCTTGTACTCGTCCTCAGAGACCTCGTCTTTCGACTTGGCCCACAGCGCCTTCATCGAGTTGAGGGTCTGGGTTTCGATGGTGACTTGTTCTTCGCCGCCCTCCTCGCCGGGAGGCGTACGCCGCTCGACCTCCATCCGGATGGGCCAGGCGATGAAGTCGGAGTACTTCTTAACCAGCTCCCTGATCTTCCACTCCGCGGTGTAGTCGTGCAGCCCGTCCTCGGCGTCTTCCGGTTTGAGGTGCAGCGTCACCGATGTGCCCTGCGGGGCCCCGCCACCTGATGAGTCGACCGACTCGATGGTGTAGGTGCCGTCACCGCTCGACACCCAGCGGGTGGCCTCGCTTTCGCCTGCCTTCCGGGTCAGCAGCTCGACTTTGTCGGCCACCATGAACGTAGAGTAGAAACCGATGCCGAACTGGCCGATCAGTTCCTCGGAGGCCGCGGCGTTCTTGGCCTCACGCAACCTCTGCCGCAGCTCGGCGGTGCCCGACTTGGCGAGAGTGCCGATCAGGTCGACGACCTCCTCGCGCGTCATACCGATGCCATTGTCGCGAACGGTCAGGGTGCGGGCGTCCTTGTCCGTCTCGATCTCGATGTGCAGATCGGAGGCGTCGACGTCCAGCTCCTTGTTCCGCAGCGATTCCAGCCGCAGCTTGTCCAGCGCATCAGAGGCGTTCGAGATCAGTTCCCGTAGAAAGGAGTCTTTGTTGGAGTAGACCGAGTGCACCAGCAAATCCAACAGTTGGCGCGCCTCCGCCTGAAACTCCAACTGCTCGACATGGGCGGTCATGCGATTCCCTTCGACAACATCACGTTCGACTACGGATACGCAGACAAGATAACACCGGGCGCGTCATCCGCCAGCGCCCGTAGCAACTCGACGAGCGACCGGGAGTAGCAATGCGAGTTCCGCCGGCGCTCGCGTGCTTGGCCGCACGGTTGCGGCGGTTGTCCGGGTTGAGGCCGGTCGCGGACGATTCGTTACTCGATCTCGCCAGTGAGGTCGAATTCAGCCAGCGTGCGTGCCGCCAGCTCACGCAAAGCGGACTTTGTGTTCTCGGCACCCGGTTGGTAGGCGCTGAGGCTGATGCGAATCTTGTCGCGGATGCGCCAAGACTGCAGGATCATTTGGCCGCCTGTTTGCTCCAGCCAGTCTCGCCGTTCGTGTTGGGCAGTCACTCGTGTCATGACCAGCTCGGAGTCGGTGCCGTCGAGGCGGCACACCACAGGACCCAGGTCGCCGAGGTTAGAACAAAACACCGGCAGATCCGGGTCTGCGGCCGTCGCATCGGACAGCCGTTTCAGTGCTCGCGTCGGTATGAACGAGGTCAGCCACAGCAGCTGCGACGACTCATCTGGCGTCTCCCGCAGACTCGTCAGCGCCTGCTTGATGGCGGCGCGAAGGTCACGCAGGTCCGTCGTCACCTGCGTCGGGTCGACGCTGACGCGCGCCATCGACATTGCGTTCGCGCGCGTATCAGTCTCGGTGCGCTCGTTCATAGGGAGTTGCAAGGTGACGGCACCGTCGCCGGCGCGTCGCCGTCCCATGTGCTCTCCGAGTTTGGCACTCAAGCCGGTGACCAGCGTGTTACCCGCGGCGCCAAGAGCCTTGGCACGCGCGTCCCAATCATCGACGTCGATGTGCATCGTGACAGTCGGCACGACGACAACGTCATCGCCGTCGCCTTCACGGAGGGCAACCGGACGCGGCGCTGGTGATCGAGCAACATCACGCCGGGCACGACGGGCCAGTTTTGCGGCCGTGACAAGCGCCCGGGCAACTTCAGGTACGTCGCGTGCGGTTTGGTGGGCATCCTGAATCACCGCGCGCAGTCGTGTGCGGGAACGTGGCGGTGGGTAGCCAAGATCGCGCATGTTGCCCAACACGGCGTCAGCGAGCGCGACGGCCAGCCCAAGGCCGTCGACCAAGTAGTGGGAAAGCACCAGGCTGATCGCGGTCGAGCCATCCGTGAGTGGAAGAACGCCGAGATGCCAGCCGGGCCCCAATTCCGGATCGATAGCCAGTTGTGAGCATTCATCAGCCCAGTCGCTGAGTTCACCGCGTGGACGCGGACACTTGGCGGCATCGATGTCCGACGGCCCCCGGTCTAAGACCCACCGATGCCGGGCGAAGGGCAGCGGAG
>NZ_CAXUCH010000254.1:0-6042 GCF_964249325.1 uncultured Mycobacterium sp.
CCACCGCGCTCAAGGGCGACTCTGCGGCGCTCTGATAGTTCAGTCCGAACACCTCACCGGCAGCGGCTTGGCCCGTGTGGGCCCCATACCCGGCCGTCAACGCGCCAACCGCCGCAGCCAGACCATCGCCCACCGCGGCCACCGCCGACCCTGCACCATCCAAGGCGGCGGGATCAACGCCCAGCGGCGCCATCAGCTCACGACCACATGCCTACGTTCTTAGCCATGGCGCCGGTGTAGTTGGCGTGGGCGGTCTTGGCCGCGCCTTGCAGCTGGCGCAACGCTTCCCGCATCATCGCCTCACCCTGGCTCCAATGCCGATGCGCCTCAGCGTGCGCCGCGGCAGCCTCACCGGTCCATGTAGCGTGCAGATTGCTTACCATCGAATCGATTTCGGTGAACATGGTTTCGGCATAACGCTGAAACTCTCCCATGCGCTCCACCGCTTCGGCCAACGCCTCAGGGTCGACGCGGAATGCCTCAGCCACCGTTGACCCCTCGCAATGCCTGAGCAGAGGCCGACTCGTTGTGCTGGTAAGCCATACCGGCTTTACCGACCGCCTCCGCCAAAATCGACAATCCCAGCATCACTTCGCCGGCTCCCCGGTGCCACAGTTCCCACGCCGAGGAATAGGCGCGGCCGGAGGTTCCCTGCCAACCGCCCAACATCTGCCCAACCTGGCCGTCGAGTTCGGCTAACCTGCTCCGCAGGGCCTCCGCTGCACCGCCCAGCGACTGGGCACAACCGACCATCGCCGCCGGGTCGACGCGCAGCGTCCCATCGGAATCCACGCAGCAAAAATAACGATTCGCCTGGCCGGCCACAACTCAGCCCGGCAGCACCGGCACGGCGCCGGGCACCGTGAACCCCGGCACGTCGTACCACATCTGCTCGTTTTCGGCGGCCGAGCCCGAAAGCTGCCGCACCCCACGCGGATCGGCGACATACACCGCCGACGGGTTGGCCGCGATCATCCCCACCGGGGTCTGCAAACCCCTGCTGGGCGCGTCGGAGTTGACGCCGTCGAGGTTGACATACGACACCGGATGCTGCGGATCGGTACGGCTCACCGCAAGGTCATCTCCGGTTCGCCACGACAACGACACCACCGACGACCCCAGCCCGAAACCCAGCCGGCGCGGATACGTCAGCGCGAACTGGCCGGCCTGCGGCTGCTCGACACTAGCCAGGATGACCTGTCCGGCAATGACCGTGGCGGCACGCGTCCCGTCCCGAGACAGCTGCAGCTCGCTGATCGGACCGGGGAAGCGGCCGGACACCGCGGCCGAGTCCACTGGGATGCGCGCAAGCTGACCGGACGCCGGTTCCTGAATCGCCCGCAGCACATTGTTGCCGTCCACCACTACCCACACCGCGTCGTCGAGCGACCAGCTCGGCCGCGACATACTGTGCCCGTCGGCGGACGGCACCGCTTCACCGCCGAGATCGCCAATCCACAGTGTCGCCGCCATGTCGGGTGCGCCAGGCCGCTGCGTCACCACCGACGCCACCCGGTGGCCGCCGCGCGACAACGCAGCAGCGGTCTGATCGGGCATCTGCCCGAAAGCACCAGGCACCAGGGTGGATCGCTGACCGTCCAAGGACACCAGCGAGCCGCCCACCAAGCCGTGCACGCCCGCGCCGGCACCGTCGGCGACGCCGGGGTCGGTGGCGGCGACATCGGAGGTGGTCCACCCGTCAGTGAACCTGTCGTCCAAAGCGGCACCGTCGGCGTTGATCACATACGGGCCTTTGATGTCTGCCCGGGCCAGCGTCCAAATGATCTGTGCCGCAAGCAGTAAGCGGCTGTGCGGGTCGGTCGTGGACAAGCTTTCCAAGTCGACCCGCGCGCCCCCGTAGCCGCGGCCCACGCCAGTTTTGCCGCCGTCGGCCCGGGTCACCGGTCCACGCAGCCGCAACGGCGGAGCAAGCAGATTGCGCACCGCCCGGGCCATCTCCGGGCGCGGACCGGCGATCACCTTCGAGACCAGTTCGGTAGCCAGCTGATCCGGGTCGGAGACGGCGACGTAGCGCGGATCGGGAACCACGGTCTTTCCGGTCGGGTCGGCGAAGTAGAGCACGTTGCGCTTGTAGGTCGCCTGGAACTGCTGCCAGTCCAAGAACACGCCGTTGGGTAGCCGGTCGATGCGCCAACCACCTGACGTCTTGACCAACTCGATCGGGCCGGGGTCCGGCAGCACACCCTCGGCGGTCTCGAACACTCCCATGTCCGACAGCGAACCCAAGATGTCTGCCTTCATGTTGACCGAAACCCGTTCGGCGCTACGGGTTTCCACGAACACGACGTGGTCGAGCAGCAGCGAGCTACCCGCGTCGTCCCAGGCGTTGGATGCCGATTGGGTGAGAAATTGCCGGGCGGCCAGGTGCCGGTTGGCGGGATCGGCTGTGGCCTTGAGGAATTCGCGCAGCAGCACGTCGGGATCCATGCCCGGGGTCGGCTTGGGCAGGTTTGACGGTGCCGGTCGCGCAACCGTGCCGATGGCCTGCGGCGCCGACGACCTTGGCACGGCCGCGCAGCCGGCAAGCACCACGGCGACGGTCAGCAGCGCCACGAACTCCAGCGCGACGACGATGCGGGCGACAACGGCCCGAGGAGCAGTCGGGCGACCAGGCCGGCGCATTACGCGCCCCTTTCGGCGTGCTCCCGCTGACGGGGTTGGCGCTCGGTGTGTTCAGCCGCAATCGGTTTCATCGGCAGCGGGCTGGTGGTGACCTTGTGGCCGCGCACCAGCGGAAGCGTCAGCCGAAAGCAGGCGCCTTTGCCGGGTTCGCCCCAGGCCTCCAGCCGGCCCTGATGCAGCCGAGCGTCTTCGACGCTGATCGCCAACCCCAGTCCGGTGCCGCCGGACCGCCGCACCCGGGACGGATCCGAGCGCCAGAACCGGCTGAACACCAGCTTCTCCTCACCTGGCCGCAGCCCCACGCCGTAGTCGCGCACCGTGACCGCGACGGTGTCCTCGTCGGCGGCCATCCGAATCCGCACCGGTTTGCGCTCGGCGTGGTCGATGGCATTGGCGATCAAGTTGCGCAGGATGCGCTCCACTCGTCGCGTATCGACCTCGGCGATGACCTCATGAGGCGGTAGGTCCACGATCAGCTTGACACCGGCATCTTCAGCCAAGTGGCCCACATTGGCCAGCGCGCTGTTGACGGTCGCACGCAGGTCGACGGACTCGACCGACAATTCGGCCACACCGGCGTCGTGCCGCGAAATCTCCAGCAGGTCGTTGAGCAGCGACTCGAACCGGTCCAGCTCACTGACCATCAATTCGGTGGAGCGCCGCAGTGCCGGGTCGAGGTCGGCGCTGTGGTCGTAGATCAGGTCGGCCGCCATGCGCACTGTGGTCAGCGGGGTGCGCAGTTCGTGGCTGACGTCGGAGGTGAACCGGCGCTGCAGGTTGCCGAACTCTTCGAGTTGGGCGATCTGCCGCGACAGGCTTTCGGCCATGTCGTTGAACGACATGGCAAGCCGCGCCATGTCGTCTTCACCACGCACCGGCATCCGTTCGGAAAGATGCCCCTCGGCGAACCGCTCGGCGATCCGCGACGCCGAGCGCACCGGCACCACCACCTGGCGGGAGACCAGCCACGCGATGCCGGCCAGCAAGACCAGCAGCACCACACCGCCGGTGGTCATGGTCCCGCGCACCAGCGAGATGGTGCTGGCCTCGTTTGCCAGCGGAAAGATCAGGTACAGCTCCAAGTTGGTCACCCTCGACGGCGTCGGGGTGCCGATGAGCAGCGCCGGCCCGGAAAAGCCCTCGGTGTGCACGGTGGCGTACTGGTAGGCGACCTGCCCGGCCTTGACGAAGTCACGCAGCGAGGGCGGCACCTGATCGATGGGCCCGGCGGTGGTCGCAGCCCTCGGCCCGTCGCCGGGGACGAGCAGCGCCGCGTCGAACGCGCCGGCCAGGCCCGCGCCGGACGAGGGGTCGGTTTTCGACGTCAAGCTGTTGCGGGCGAGTTGAAGACTGCTGTCTAGCGAGCGCGCCTCCTCGCCGCTGACGATCCCGCTAACCGTGTTGCGTGCCCGCTCGATCTGTTCGATGGCGGCGCGGACCTTCACGTCGAGCACTCGGTTGGTGACCTGGCTGGTCAGGACGAAGCCCAACGCCACGATCACCGCAAATGACATCCCGAGAGTCAGCACCACCACCCGCAGCTGCAACGAGCGGCGCCAGGCGACGGCTACCGCCCGGCTCAATGCACTCATGCCGCGCATCAGTGGTGTCGACGGCCCCCAACGACTCCGGATGCGTCGCCGCGAGCCCCACATCACAACCGCCGCTCCGCCTCATCGCGACGCTCTGCATCGTCGCTGCCCGTGTTGATGCGCCGGTGCTCAGCAGCGCTTCGCGCCGCATCGTCGCCGGCGCGGATCACGGAGGTCCGGCCTTGTAACCCACTCCTCGAACGGTCAGGACAACCTGCGGGTTCTCCGGGTCTTTCTCGACCTTGGCGCGCAGACGCTGAACGTGCACGTTCACCAAGCGGGTGTCCGCCGGGTGACGGTATCCCCACACCTGTTCGAGCAGCACATCACGAGTAAACACCTGGCGCGGTTTGCGTGCCAGCGCGACCAGCAGGTCGAACTCCAGCGGGGTCAGCGAGATCTGCTCGCCGTTGCGAGTGACTTTGTGGGCCGGCACGTCGATGTCGACATCGGCGATCGAGAGCATCTCGGCCGGCTCGTCGTCGTTGCGGCGCAGCCGCGCCCGCACCCGGGCCACCAGCTCCTTGGGTTTGAACGGCTTCATGATGTAGTCGTCGGCGCCCGACTCCAGCCCCAGCACCACATCCACGGTGTCGGTCTTGGCGGTCAGCATCACGATCGGCACCCCGGAGTCGGCCCGCAACACCCGGCAGACGTCGATGCCGTTCATGCCGGGCAGCATCAGGTCCAGCAACACCAGATCGGGGCGCAACTCACGGACCGCGGTGAGCGCCTGGCTGCCGTCACCGATGACGGCAGTATCGAAGCCTTCCCCCCGCAGCACGATGGTGAGCATCTCGGCCAGCGAAGCGTCGTCATCGACGACGAGAATCCTTTGCCTCATGGTGTCCATGGTGTCACCAGATCGCGACAAAACTCAGCTATCGCGCGGGCGTTTCTTCTCGCAGCTCACCAGATGAGCAACGTGGCGGCCAACTTGCCGGGGTCCACGTCGGCGCCCACCACCTGCCAACGCCCGCCCCAGCCCGCGGCGGCCAGCCCGGCATACACCGCACCGGTGCGCTGCTGCAGATCGTCGTCGCGTTCATAGGCGTCACGGTCCCGGCCCGCCTCCTGCACGGCCCGGCTGCGCGCCCGCTGTCTGGCAAGTTCAGCCGAAACATCAAGTAACACTTGGCAATCCGGCATGGGAAGGTGTAGCCGGCCGTATTCGATGCCGTGCACCCAGGCCGCCACCTCACCGGTGGCGTCCTGGTGTAGGCGGGCTGCGCTGTAGGCGGCGTTGGAGGCCACGTAGCGATCCAGGATCACGACGTCGTAGTCATCGCGGAGCTTTTCGATCTGGGCTGCCGCACCGGCGCGGTCCAGCGCGAAGAGCATTGCCATCGCGTAGACGCTCGACGCGAGGTCCCCGTGCTGGCCGCGTAGCGCTTCAGCGGCCACGTCGGCCGGCACCGACTGCCCGTAGCGTGGGAAGGCCAGCGTGGCCACCGACTTTCCGCCGGCCTGGAAGGCCGCTTGCAAGCCGCGCGACAGGGTCTGCTTGCCTGCGCCGTCGACCCCTTCGATCGCGATCAACACGGCGCGAGCCTAGCGCGGCAGTTGAGCCGTCTTATGCTTCCGGCTCGGCGTCCCAGCTGCCTGGCACCATCGGCGCACTCGGCACACCGCCAAATCCGTCGCCCGCCATCGTGACCAATCCCGCCGCCCTCGGGGCGGCAGCGGTGGCCTTGGTTCCGGCGAAGCCCAAGGGCCCCGCGCCCTGATCGGAGGCCATCGTCGACGCCTCGGGATCCATGTATTCGTAGCGATGGCCGGGGTCTTTGACCGTCGCACGGCGTCGACG
>NZ_CAXUCH010000255.1:0-5975 GCF_964249325.1 uncultured Mycobacterium sp.
CGACACGTACATCGCCACGATCAGCCCCACCACGCCGACCACCAGCACGATCGGCAGCACGATCCCCCACACGCTGCGCGGCGGCGGGATCGGCGCCACAATGGGCGGCTCCAGCGCGATCTTGCCCCCACCGGTCTCGGGGGGGCGAACCACCTCGCCTGGACGCACAAACGGCTGAGTTGTCACCAGCACACCCTAACGCGGCCGACCGGACAGGATCCGCGCCAAATTTGCGGATCCGAGCAACGCCGGGGCATTTGGTGACCTTCAGCCGGCACGGCGATTCGTTTGATGATCTTCCACCGCAGAAAGCCGCCCGGCAAATGAATACGGTTCATCATGAGCGGGGCTGAGGAATCCACGAAGGAGCCTGAATCGTCACTTAGGTTCGCCCGATCAGTGAGCACAAGCATCGTGATCGATCTGAGCTCGTCGGGAGTTTCGTAGCACGAGCGCTAATGACACCGTTTTCGCGCTTTCCTGTCTTATCCAGAGTCAGCTCGTCGTAATAAGACGCGCGCCATGGGCAGCAAGGAAAGGCTTGATGAGGTCGACCACGACCCAGCGCCGCGTTTCATCAGTGCTGACAATGATGCCGAGGTTGTAGGTAACGCTGTCCATCTCGACGGTGACTGGAGAGCCCATCACCTCGGGGTAAATCGGTGCGCTCGGATCGTCGGCGACGACGACAACGCGTTCCACGTTTGCGGGCATGTCCCGCAATTCGGGCGTGGACGCCGGGTCGAGTACGTGTCCGGTGACGACTGCGCCGAAGCTGTTGATCCACGTCGCGGGCGCCTTGCGCTGTTCGGCTGGCTGTGCTGTTTGCAATATTTCACGTGCCGGAACCGCGTTGTTGACCGTGACCTCCACCGGCAGTGCCCAGGTCGGTTGACCCGAGCTAAAGGCGGCCAGCGGAGATATCGGGATCGTCCACGGCTCACCGGCGACCGCCGGGTTTACATCGCCGGCAGGGAAATAAGTCATCTCGCCGATCTGCGTGCGTTTTTGGGTATGTCCCGCGGCTTCAGCCTGCGTGACGGCGACGGGGGCGTGCCTATCACCTCGAGCGCACTGGGCAGCGGTGAGGAACGCAGGTAGCAGTTGGTCGGGATGGTTGGGGTCGGAGTAGTCGATATAGAAGCCCGCGGTGCACACCATGGTGGTCTTATCACCCACCATGATGGGAGCGCCCGGCTTCAGACGGGACACCGGCCCT
This sequence comes from uncultured Mycobacterium sp., assembly GCF_964249325.1. Classification (NCBI taxonomy): domain Bacteria; kingdom Bacillati; phylum Actinomycetota; class Actinomycetes; order Mycobacteriales; family Mycobacteriaceae; genus Mycobacterium; species uncultured Mycobacterium sp. Next base: position 1,220 of record NZ_CAXUCH010000255.1, read on the forward strand.
GACACCAAGGTTCCCTCGTTCACGGACGGTGGAAGTGGAAACGGGAGACGTGACGATGTGGCGTGTGCGCTCGACGCCGGTGTCGTGGCGGCTTTCTCGGCGCTTTTGGACCCGCACGCGACGAAGCCCAGTAGAACGGCGGGCACCAGAATTGCCGTCACTGGTGCCGCGTACATCAACCCTGTAAGTCGAATCATCTACTTCCTCGGTCCGCACCGCGTCCCCGAGTTCTCTTCACCAGCCTACTGGTCGACTCGGGCCGCCGCCCACTAGCAGTTACCGTCACCGCGTAAACGTCATAGTCGTCGGCGACGACACCGTCACCGCGGCAACGGTTTTCCGAGTATACAAGTCCCCTGCTGCGCCAACTCGGTTGCAATACTAACGCTTCATGTGTGTCCCTTCGCCACCCGATGCGTCGAGCAACGAAGTATGACCTCAAAGCGCCTGCAGCCCAGCGCATTAGCGGGAGGGAAAGGTCGCCGACCTATGCATCGGATACCCGCAACTTCTCGAGCTCGGCCGATGCCACGGTCGGCGCGCCCGCGGCGGGACCCAGCTGCGCCCGCGCCCGCGCTCACTTCTGCATCTCTTGGTGACGCGGATGTGCGAGGTATTCCATGGAATGCTTGCTCCGCAACGGCCGACGCTGGCCCGCGTAGTAGGCGATCAGATAGGCCAACGCGAAGCTTCCGGCGGTGAGAAAAGAAGTGATACCGAACTGAATGCCTTGCCCGCGGGCTATCGGGTAGCGCCAGCTGGCGTCACCGTAACCGGTGCCGATGGCCAACAGCGCAAGAAACCCTGCCATCACCGCCGCAACCAGCGCCTGCCGGCCACCGAATAAGAAGGCGTACACGTTACCGGCGGCGATCGCCGTTATCCCCACGAGAACCCACCACATCGTCGTCGGGGTTAGTAAGCCACTGTAGGAGTCCGGAGCTGGATCGACCGCGGAATCCGCTATCTGCGCGGTCGGTGCGCCATCACCGTCCGGCTGATCGCGATCCACCTCGAGTGCATCCTCGGGGTCGGGCTGTCGATCGCTCACCGTGAGTGCATAGATTCTGCCGCCGATTTTGATTTAGGGCGTCGACGTATAAGCCGCGACTATCATTGCGCCCGCAAGCATTCCGCAAACCCATAGCCCACTTTCCCAATTCGGGTAGCACAATAGGAAGCCGGATACGGCCGTGGCGCACGCGCTGGACCAGTAGATGCGTCGTTGGGCACGACGGCTGGTGTGCAGGAATGACAGGGCAAAATCGATAACGAAGCATGCGCCGATGACACCGAGGAAAAATACTGAGCTTTATTCACCTAGCGCCTTCTTCACTAACTTTTCGCCGCCCCATGCGCGCCTGCGATTCCGCCCGATAAGTGCGACGATCAGCGTGCCCTCGGCTCCAACGAGTGATCCTCAAACCGCGCGCGTCATCCAGCCCGCCAATATGCCGGCGCGAGGAACAAGCGCGACTCGACAGCGACCCGGAGGCAGGTTGTCTTCGCCGAAATCGTGCATTCCCTAGGCAGTTTCCCGTAATACCGTAGGCGTGGTTAGCGTACCGGTAGCGATCGAAGGGAGTTATCGGTGACGAATGGTCCGGAGGGCTGGCGGCACAATCCGAGCGGACCCCCATGGGAGCAGCCACCGCCGGGAATGTGGCCGCCTCCGGCGGGACCGCCGCCACAAGGACCGCCGCCACAAGGACCGCCGCCACCAGGGCCGTGGGGTTCTTACGGGCCACCGTGGGCTGGCGGGCCTCCACCACCGCCGCGCCCTCCGTCACACCGCAAGCTGGTCGTCGGAACGATCGTGGGTGTTGTGGTGCTCGTTGCTGCCGGCGTCGCAGCAGCGGTCGGCTTGTCTACGGACAACTCGAGCACCGCTCAGAGCACCGCCGCCACCACCTCGTCCAGCGCCACCTCTTCCTCAGCGCCCACAACCAGGGTGGTGCCGTCGCAGGTGCTCCCCAGCGAGCAACAGATGAAACAGGTCACCCTGTTCGACCTGGCCAAACACGGCGACGTCGACACAACGGTAGCGCCAGACGGAAGAACCGACCCACCTGCCTGCTCGCTGGTGAGCCGCCCAGCCGGCACCTCGGTGGTCGGCCGCGCCATCTCGGTCGCGGGCCTTAACTACCGAGACAAGCCCGGCGACGACTACGGGGCGACCGCGTTCGCCTACGTCGCGGTGTTCGACTCCGCCGAGGCAGCGGACGCCGCGCAGCAGAAGCTGGCCCAAGCCGTGCATAACTGCACGAAATTCAGCAATCCAGAGGCGAATAAGCCCGATGCGCCGCCGCTGGAGTGGACCGTTTCAAATGTGAACACGACCGATCACCAGGTGGTGTGGAACACCGACCAACAAACCGACGACGGCACACCCTGGTCATGCGCCAAGACTGCCCGCACACGGGACAATCTGCTCGTGTTGGGGATGCTGTGCGCCCCGAACCCTGCCGACGGGCCAAACAAAATAATCGACGTGATCTTCACCAACATCGACGCCAAAAAATAGCGAACCCGCGATCGCGACTTACGCGCCTCGAGAAATCGATACGGGGTGCAAGTTCGTCGAGTAGAGCAGCGTCAACAGATGAAGCCGCCCCGGCGAATGGCTGGGACGGCTTCGCATGACTGGCCCGTCATCGCGTTGACCCGTTATTACGAGATGGTGTCAGGGCCACTGCTGCGCGACCGCACCGCGGGGTGCGCGCGAACCGCCGCGACGCCTGCTTTGACGATGTGGCCGACGAACGTGAGGCGGTCGACGATGGCGGCAGTTGTCTCGACCTGCCCGGTGCAACATGGTCACGCACCAGCCGGTGGACCCTGGCGAAGGATGTGTTCGACCTGGTTGAGCCGCTCGCCGGGATCGTTACCGTCGCTGTATTTCCAGAAGAGCAGACCGTTGGCGAGGTTGACCGGCTCAACGCTGAGCTGCGGGCCGAGCAGGACGGTGTTGGTGCAGCCTGTGCCGGCATCCCGGTACCCCACATCAACTCGGGAATACACGGCTATCCCGTCTCTGACGGTCTTGAAATCGATCGATTGCACGAGATCGCGGGGGATTTCGGTGAGGGTGCGGGCACCGAGAGCTCCGCGGACCCTCAGCGTCGATGGGGTGATGCACAGCTGGCTGCGGCGCCACCTCCACATGAAGACGACCAGGTACGCGGCCGATACACAAAGCAACAAGATCCCGCCGAACCGCAACCACACCGGGTAGCCAGGCGCGAATCCACCGACAAGGCAAGCGATTCCCAACGCCGGAAACAGGGTGGCGAAGACATAGGTGTACCCCTCGTACAACGGGATATACCTGCAGATGATTTCGTCTCCGAACCGCCGGACGCCGGCCCGCAGGATCCGCCGACCACGCCCGTAAAGGATGAGGATCCCGCCGCCGAACAGTATGACGCCTCCGTACCAATCGGATCGGAGGAGGACTAGCGACAGCGCCAGCAGGCAAAACGCTGCAGCGAGAACATAACGCAGCCAGTTGGCCCGAAGTTGTTTCGCCAATGCGCCGTTGGTCGTCGGTGCCTTCGTCTCAGCCATCAGCGATCGTCTACTCGTTGCGGCGTGGGCAGCGGACGTTGAACGGATTCACCCGGTTCGGCGGCCGGTGTCGGTTCATCAGGGTACGCGTCGCCCATCATTATGTGCACACCAGCGGGCGAAGCGCCCGGCTGGACGGCCAGCCGAACGACTGCGTGCTGCACCGGTGCACTGTGCAGCGCTGTCAGCGTCAACTGCGCGATCAGCGTCTGCTGTCCGTCGGTGATGATCCGCGAGTGCGTCACGCTGTCGAGCGCGCCGAACTCGTGGGTTGGGATGTGCAGGGCAAGAAATCCCTCAACGCCGACACCGTCCTGGGCCGGGGCGATGGCGCGGTGCTTCTCGCGGCAGCCCGGCACGGAGTGCAGCTGCTCGTCGACGAGCATTGCGAATACCTCGGCTGCATCAAGGGCAGCCGCGACATGGTGCATCGTCAACACTGCGTTGGCGCAGAAAACGCCCGTGGATCTTCCGTCGCGAGGGCACCACACTTGCATACCGGTAACGGTGCCGACACGCTCCCATCCCGCCGGCAACCACACATTCACTTCGAACCCGGCGAACCGGTCAACCGGGGTCAGAGCTACGCTGCGGCCCCGCACGTAGTCATCGAAGCGCATCTGCGAAGGCCTTAACCACCCGAGAGCCAGTCCCATGCCGCGCCGATCCCCTTGGACGCGCCGAGGGCGACAGCTCCTCCGACCACAGCGCCCGCTACCACGCCGATCGCAGTCCCCACACCGGGGACGACCGACCCGGCCACCGCGCCTGCAGCCATGTCTGCAGCCACGCTGCCAAGGACCATTCCGGCAGCGGTTCCCCCGGCCTCTCGGACGACGGCCTCTGCCACGGGGTTGCCGTCATGGATGTCGGACATGACCGCCGGTACCGTCAAGGCCGCAGCGACGGCCCCGCCGGCACGGGTGGGCAACTCGACACCAGCGACCTTTGGGCTTTCGAACCACTTCAACAGGCCGGGATCCGCCTTCCCCGGACCTGTGCCAGGGGACGCATTGATCGCGCCCAGCGTTGCCTTCCCGACTCCGTCGGCGGTACCGCCGGCGATCGCTCCCGCAGCCCCGTTCGCGTAGTCGGATCCCGTCAACGCCCACGGCGATTGTCCGGGAGGTGCGGGCGGCGGCGCCGCGGCGGCCACCTGCGGCGGCACCGGGATCGGACCTATCTGGGG
>NZ_CAXUCH010000256.1:0-481 GCF_964249325.1 uncultured Mycobacterium sp.
GCCTACTACCTCTGGCATCAGTCCTACTACTTCTACAGCACCGACGACGCCGCCGTCTCCGGCACGCTCGCCGCCGTCGCCCCGCCCCAGCCCGGTACGCTCGTCCGCGTCAACTACACGCTCGGCCAGACCGTCGCGCGCGACGGCCTGGCCACTCCGGGTGTGGCCGACCTGGGCAGCGGCGGCATTTCGGGACCACCGCTGGCACGCCGGGCCACCGAGATACTGCGGCGGCTGTACGGGCGCGTCGGCGACCGGTTGGCGCTGATCAGCGTCGGGGGCATCGAGACCGTCGACGATGCTTGGGAACGCATCACCGCTGGCGCGTCGCTGCTACAGGGCTATACCGGCTTCATCTACGGAGGTGGCCTGTGGCCCAAGCACATCCACGACGGACTCGCGCGTCGCCTGCGCGACGGCGGGTTCACCTCGCTGAGCCAGGCCGTCGGGTCGGCAGCGCGCAAGAGTCATGGCTGAGCAG
>NZ_CAXUCH010000256.1:491-5874 GCF_964249325.1 uncultured Mycobacterium sp.
ACGCACCCGAAATCCTTTATTCTGTGGGGCTTTTGCGTCTGCTCGCCACGTTTTGGCTACCGCTGCTCGTAGGTGCCGTAGATGACCGCCCGCGCGATGGCGTGCTGGAACAGCTGGAATCCGAGAAACGCCGGGCTGGCGTCCTCGGTGAGGTCGAGCTTTTCGACGTCCACCGCATGCACCGCGACGTAGTAGCGGTGCGGTCCGTGTCCGGGCGGCGGGGCGGCGCCGACGTAGCGGCGCATGCCGGCGTCGTTGACCAATGTCAGCGCGCCGCCGGGCAGTTCGCGCCCGTCGCCGACACCCTCCGGCAGCTCGGTGACGTTCGCCGGCAGGTTGGCCACCGCCCAATGCCAGCACCCCGACCGGGTCGGCGCGTCCGGATCGTAGACGGTGCCCGCGAAGCTGCGGGTCTCGTCGGGAGAACCGGACCAGCTCAGGTGCGGGCTGACGTCCTCGCCGCCGGCGCCCATGATGCCGCTGATCTGGGCGGTGGCCAGCGGCTGGCCGTCGGTGATCGACTTCGACGTCAACGTGAATGACGGCAACTTGGGCAGCCGGGCATAGGGGTCAGGCGGTGTGGCCATGGTCAGTCCTCTCGTCTCATCAGCAGTGTGTCAGAAAATTCGCCAGCACTTGGGTGCCGAACCTCAGCGCGTCCACGGGTACCCGCTCGTCGACGCCATGGAACAGCGCAGAAAAATCGAGGTCCGGCGGCAGCCGCAGCGGGATGAACCCGAAACAGCGAATACCCAAGCGGGCGAACGCTTTTGCATCCGTCCCGCCGGACAGCATGTAGGGCACGGTCCGCGCGTCGGGATCGGCGTCCAGCAGCGCGGCGTTCATGGCGTCGACGAGGTCGCCGTCGAAGCTGGTCTCATACGACGGCAGATCCCTGATCCATTCGCGGGTCACGTCCGGGCCGATCAGCTCGTCGACCTCGGCCTCGAACGCCGCTTGCCGGCCGGGAAGCACCCGGCAGTCCACCATGGCCTCCGCCGTGGCCGGAACCACGTTGGCCTTATAACCGGCCTTGAGCATCGTCGGGTTGGCCGTGTCGCGCAATGTGGCCTTCAGGATGCGGGTAATAGGTCCCAGCTTGTCGATCGCGCCTTCCAGGTCGGGGGAATCGGTGTCGAAGCTGTGCCCGGTCTCCTCGCCGACCGCGGCCAGGAACTGCACGACGGTGTCGCTGAGCACCAGCGGGAATCGGTGGCGGCCCAGCCGCGCGACCGCCTCGGCGAGCACTGTGACCGCGTTGTGGTCGTGCACCATCGAGCCGTGCCCCGCCCTGCCCCGGGCGGTCAGCCGCATCCATTGCAGGCCCTTTTCGGCGGTCTCGATCAGATACAGCCGGCGCTCGCCGCCGTCGCGGCGCGGCACCGTCAGCGAAAAACCACCGACTTCGCCGACCGCTTCGCTCACCCCGGCAAACAGGTCGGGGCGATTGTCGACCAGCCACTGGGCCCCGAACGTACCCCCGTTCTCTTCGTCGGCGACGAACGCGAACACCAGATCGCGCGGCGGCACGATGCCGGCCCGCCGGAACTGGCGGGCCACCACGATCATCATGCCGACCATGTCTTTCATGTCGACCGCGCCGCGGCCCCAGACATAGCCGTCCTCGACGGCGCCGGAAAACGGGTGCACACTCCAATCGGCCGGCTCGGCCGGCACCACGTCAAGATGACCGTGGATCAGCAGAGCGCCCCGCGAACTATCCGCGCCCGCCAGCCGGGCGAACACATTTCCGCGGCCGGGCGCACCGGACTCGACGTATTGGACCTGGTAGCCGACCTCTTCCAGTTGTTCTGCGACCCACTGGGCGCATTCGGCCTCACCTTTGGTGGTCTCTGGGTCACCGGTATTGGTGGTATCGAACCGGATCAGCGTGCTGACGACGTCCAATACGTCGTCGACGGGTAATCCGGCTGGGACGGTCACAGTCACCTTTCCTACCATTGGAGGGCGCGCCTCGGCCCGATTGCGCGGCTCGTTGGGCGACCGATACACCAGCCGCATGGTCGCCGCGCTAGTTTGGGTCGGTAGAGGCGAATCCGATAGCCTTAGCTGCCACAATTGTTGGTCCGGTCCGAGTGGCGGAATGGCAGACGCGCTAGCTTGAGGTGCTAGTGCCCTATTACTGGGCGTGGGGGTTCAAGTCCCCCCTCGGACACATCCGGCGACACGACTCAGATCGGCCGTCGCCGTGACCCGTCGCAGGTATGGGTCGTAGTCAAGACGCAAACCCAGGCTTGCATACACCTGTGCGCGTTCCGCCCCGGTTGCCTCACCAAGCACCGCCGACAGCCCGCCCAACTCCTCGACCAATTCGCTGATCTGCGCGGCTGACATGGCGCGGGGTCTTTCGGCTCGTTCAAGGCGCGCCTTCAGCTCGTCAGGCACGGCGGTACGGCGGCGTAGTGCAGCAATCAAGTCCTCGACGGCCACACCAGACTCCACTGCTGTAACCAGAGCAGCAATCTTGTTATTCGCCTCGCTGAGCTGGTGCTGCAAGGCGGCGTAGCCAGCTCCCGCTACTAGGTCTACCTCTTGTCGGCGTGCCAGGTCTTCCGGATCGGCCAGTGTGGAGATCCATTCGTCGAGTCGAGGTGTCACCGCGTCCTCGCGGAGGTAGACCGTACGCGGGTGATCGGTCAGTTCCGCTGGTACAGAACGTGACCTACCCAGCTCACAACGGTAGAGAATGCGGGTTGTTCGCTTCCCGACGCGAGCGGCGCCCTGCATCCGCCGTCCGCATACGGCGCAGAACAACATCCCGCGAAGCGCGTACGGCACCGTCGACTGTCTGTTGCAGACGAGACCGGGACCGCGCCGCGCCTGCGTGCGGAGACGAACAGCCTCGGCCAGATCGTCAGCGATCAGTGCTTCGTGCGTGCGGCGGCCGGTGCGAACCAGTCTGCCTCATCACGCCACCGCATACGCGTCTCATAACCGGCAGCGACATCGTCAGGGTTGACCAGGATCTCGTATTTCTCCTGCTTGCCCCAAACGCGTACACCGAGGTGCGTCGGGTTGTCGAGTATGGCGCGGATCGCCGAATGAGACCAACCTCGCGGGTCACGGTGACGATTCCGTGCCGGGTCATACTGGCTCGGTGACGGCACACCATTATCGGTGAGCTGTTGCGCAATGTAGCGCAGGCCCGCTCCGTCGGCGTACATGCGGTAGATCCGCTCGCCGACCGAAGATGTCGCGGGGTCAGGTTCGAGGCGGTGAAGCCGCTGCCCAAGATTGGCCTTGGCAGGGTTTGGGTGCGGGCCAGCATCGACGAGCCGGTAACCGTAGGGTGGTCGACCACCGAGATATCGGGCGGTGTCCTGCGCGAGTGCTGACATCGCCGTACGGACGCGCATCTGGATTCGAGCGCGCTCTCCCTTGCTCATGCCGCCGAACAGAGTCATCACCAGGTCGTGTGCCTCGGAGCCGGGATCGACCGCTCCGCCGACCTCGGGTACCCACAGGCCGACTCCGTAGTGCGTGAGGACGGGGAAGGTGAGCGCGAACTGCGGCCCGTAGAACGCACGGGCGGGTTCCCCGATCACTACGGCATCGAAGCTACGGTCCCGAGAAGCGACATCAGCAAGGAGACGTGACGCCTCTGGCCTGCGCTTCCACGGCAGCGAACGGCTCTGTCCCACATCGAAATAGTCAGCGGCGAGGACTCCGCCGTGCGGAGTGATCAGGTCCATGGCACGCCGCTTCTGCGCGATGATGCTGTCGGTCTTGCTGTATGCCTACTGCACCGGGGAGCGGTCCTCGCGGAGGATTGGGCGACGCTTGGTCGAGGATGTGGCGGTGCGGGTGGTCGCGGCCAATCAGCAGCCTGATCACGCCACGCTGGCCCGGTTCCGCCGCCGCCACCAGGACGCGATCGCAGGATTGTTTGCCCAGGTCCTGGGCTTGTGCGTCAAGGCTGGTCTGGTCGATGCGGGGGTGGTCGCGATCGACGGCACGAAGATCGCCGCGAACGCCTCGTTCTTCGCTAATCGTGACCATGCCGACCTGAGCGCCGAACTCGCCGAATCCGTGGACCGCGACCCCACTGCCGCGGCGGTTCGTCGTGTCGCCGATCATGTGTTGGCCGAAGCCGAGCAGGTCGATGCGGCCGAAGACGAGCAGGGCCAGAATGACCAGGTCAGGCGGGTGCCGGCCGGGTGGTCCGGTGGCCGGGATCGGCGGTCGCGGATCCGGGCTGCCCTCGCTGAGTTGGAGTCGCAAAAGGCGCAGGACTTTCAGACCCGGATGATCGAGCGTGCCCGTAAGGAGAGCGAGCTGGGTCGCACGTTGACCGGGCCGAAACCGAGCGCGGAAACGGCGCGGCGAGCGCGGCCGCGGCGAGCGAACACGACTGATCCGCATTCGCGGATCATCCCGCACGCCTCCAAAGGCGTGCTGCAGGGCTACAACGCGCAAGCGGCCGCGACGACTGGGCACATCGTGGTGGCTGCCGAGGTCGCCGCCACCACCAACGACCAACCCCACTTCGTGCCCATGGCCACCGCGGTGACCGACAATCTTGCCGAGGCCGGGCACCGCGGTGGTGCGGGCACGTTCGTGGCTGACGCAGGCTACTGGACCAGCATCAACGCCACCACCGATGTCGGTGCCGAGGTGCTGATTGCGACCCGGAAGTCGTCGTGGCGCAAAGCCGATAAGCCCGATGACGACAAGTTGGCGGTGCTGGCGAAGGTGAACCGTGGTGAGCTGTCCCAGCGTCAAGCGGGTGCGATTCTCGGTGTCTCGTACACCTGGGTGCGGGACATGACCAAGCGGTACTTCGGGCGCGATGGACAACGCATCACCCGCAGCGCCGAACCCGAACCCGAGGAATGGATCCCGGTAGTCGAACGTGTCGCCGCCGGCGAGATCTCTCTGCGTGCCGCCAGCGATGACCTCAGCGTCTCAGTATCACGAGTCAAGACGATGCTCGCGCATATCCGCGGCGACATCACCGATCCCACGGTCGCCCGAAATATGATGAATAACAAGCTTTCTCAACCCGAGAACGCCACGCTCTACCGCAAACGCAGCGTCAGCATCGAGCCCGTTTTCGGAAACATCAAAGCCAACCTGGGGTTCCGCAAATTCTCCCTCCGCGGACATGCTGGAGTGCACAGCGAGTGGCGCCTGATCTGCGCAGTGCACAATCTGCTCAAACTCCAGCACGCGATACCCGCCTGACCGAAGCCACCGCTTGCGCCCCACCGGTCAACGCATCATCGGCGCCACTCACACCATGGACTCGTGCGACACCCTCTGTTATGCCCGTATCATCACCGGTTGCACCACCGTGGCGTCATCACCATCACTGGATCTGCAGGCGCGCTGATCGTCACCGACAGCGCCGGCCGATTACTGA
>NZ_CAXUCH010000257.1:0-5859 GCF_964249325.1 uncultured Mycobacterium sp.
CAATGCAATTGCCGTCGGACGGATCGATCAGGCATGACGAGCCGATACCGTTCTCTCCGGTCAGGATTGCCGCCACCCGGGTGCCGTCCCAACCGATCAACTCGGCGGTACCGTCCTCCTGGTGGTCGATTCGCCACGCCGACGGATCGTCGGGATCGGTTGTCACTACCCAAATCTGGGTGCAGGTGCCGCCTTCGGGTGCGACCTGGCAGGCGAGCCAGTGGTCGTCGGGGGAGTGGATCACCCGGGTGACCGGACCGTCGACCGGCAGTACGACATCGCGGGAGGAGCTGGCTCGCCAGCCGTGCAGGAAGCGCTGGACCGCGCGCGGATAGCCGCCGTCGTCGACGATGTGCGCAAAGACCTTCGCATCCGCGGACAGTGAGGCGCCGTAGTTGGCCCGCAGCTGCCGTCCGATCACGTCAGCCCGCCATGCTTTGCAGCCACATCTCCAGCACCGCAAGCTGCCAGAGCGCGTTGGAGCCCAGCGTGGTGCGGGTGCGGTTCGGCTCAGCCAGCAGCGCATTCACCGTTTCAGCGCGGTACAGCCCCCGCGCACGCGCAGCCTTGTCGCTCAACGCATCCCGAACCATGTCCAGCATCGGTCCGTCCAAATGCCGAATGCCCGGCACCGGAAAATAGCCTTTGGTGCGGTCGATCACCTGCGACGGCAGCAGGTCCCGCGCCGCGGCTTTGAGCACGCCCTTGCCGTCCGAGGCCAACTTCAATTCCGGAGGGCAGGTGGCGGCCAGCTCGACGAAGTCGTGGTCCAAAAACGGCACTCGTGCCTCCAGCCCCCACGCCATGGTCATGGTGTCGACGCGCTTGACAGGGTCTTCGACCAGCATCACCTGAGTGTCGAGCCGCAGCGCGGCGTCCACGGCGGTTTCGGCGCCGGGCGCAGACTGGTGCGCGGTCGCGAACTCGCGGCTGACGTCTACGTCGATTCCGTACTCGGGTGCAAAGATTTTCAACACGTCGGCGTGGCTGCGGTCGAAAAACACCTTGGCGTAGGCCTCGGTGGTCTGCTCGCGTGCGACGTTGGCCAGCGGCGGATACCAGTTGTATCCGCCCAAAATCTCGTCGGCGCCCTGTCCGGACTGCACCACCTTGACCGATTTGCTCACTTCCTCTGACAGCAGATAGAACGCTACGCAGTCGTGGCTGACCATCGGTTCACTCATGGCGGCAATGCTTTTCGGCACTGCGGGCAACAGCCGCGAGCTGTCGATATGGATTTTGTGATGGTTGGTGTCGAAGGCCTTAGCGATCAGATCCGAGTAGGCGTACTCATCGCCCGATTCGCCGCCCGCGGAGTCGAACCCGATTGAGAACGTGGCCAGGCCGTGCTGCCCCTGTTCGGCCAGCAGCGCCACCACAATCGAGGAGTCGATGCCTCCGGAGAGCAACACTCCGACCGGCACGTCGGCGACCATCCGTCGGTGTACCGCCGTGCGCAGCGCGTCCATCACGGCGTCCTGCCAGTCACGTTCGGACCAGGATGCGCGGTCGGGGTCGCGCTCGAAGGCGGGGTTCCAGTAGACGGTGTCGGTATGGGTGCCGTCGGGCTGGATAACCCGCACGGTGGCCGGCGGCAATTTGCGCACTCCTTGGTAGATCGTGCGCGGCGCGGGCACCACCGAGTGAAAGCTCATGTAGTGGTGCAGCGCATGGCGGTCCAGTTCGGTGTTCACTTCGCCGGCGTCCAGCAGCGCGCGCACCGCGGAGGCGAACCGCAACCGGCCGGGGGTTTGGGCGAGGTACAGCGGCTTGATGCCCAGCCGGTCACGGGCCAGCGTCACCACGCCGGAGTCGCGGTCGGCGATCGCGAATGCGAACATCCCCTTGAAGCGTTCGACGCAGCGGGTCCCCCAGCGGTGGAACGCTTTGATCACAACCTCGCTGTCGGCAGTCGAAAAGAATTGGTAGCCAAACTTTTCCAGCTCCCGGCGGAGATCCTGGTAGTTGTAGATGCAGCCGTTGAAAACCAGTGTCAGCCCAAGTGCGCTGTCCACCATCGGCTGGGCGCCGCGCGTGGACAGGTCGATAATCGACAGCCTGCGGTGTCCCAGCGCTACCGGCCCGTATGCCACCAGGCCGTCGGAGTCCGGGCCGCGTGACCGCATCGCGTCGGCCATCCGGGCCACCGCAGCCACATCCGCCGATCGCCCGTCGAACCGGATCTCACCGCCGATACCGCACATCGTGGCCGCTCCCTCAGGCCGGTATCGTCGTCTGCCGACCGCGCTGTTCTGCCGCGCCGGTCATCGGTTGAGTCAAAATCCACGTGTCCTTACTGCCGCCTCCGGCCGACGAGTTGACGATCCGTGATCCTCTGCTCGCCACCCGTGTCAGCGCGGCGGGCGCCACGTGCGCCGATACCGAGCCACCGGGGCGTGCGCGCAAGTGTACGAAGGCACGCAGGTCGACGTGATGCGGGTACAGGCCTTCCCCGTCGAATGTCGGGTGCGTTGACAGCGCGATCAACTCCTGGGCTATGAACCGCTCCGGCTGCAGTGTCATTTCGCGGCGGCGAGCCTCCAGCGCGGCATCACTGGCGTCGGGACCGATCAGCACGCCGCTGCCACCGAGGCCATCGATTGGCTTGACCACCAACTCCGACAGGTGGCTCAGCACGTAGTCGCGCTGGTCACGTTCGGCGCAGATCCAGGTGTGCACTTGCGGCAGCAGCGGCTTCTCGCCAAGGTAGTACTCGATCATCGCGGGCACGTGCGCGTAGATCGCCTTGTCGTCGGCAACCCCGTTGCCGAGTGCGTTCACGACGGTCAGATTGCCGCCGATTACCGCGTTGAGCAATCCGGTCCGCAGCGGCCCGCCGTCGTAACCGGTCGAGGACAACAGCATGTCTTCGTCCATCCGGGCATAGATGACATCGACAGGTCGTGTTCCGGTGCCGATGTGACGCACCAGCCGGCGGTCTCGCACCGACAGGTCGGACGGCTGCACCAACGGGACACCCATTTCGTCCGCCAGGAACCGGTGCTCGAACCAGGCGGAATCTTTCCAGCCGGCGGACAGCAGCGCGACGGCCGGTTCACCGGTTGTGTGCGGTGGAGCCGCCGCGGAGAGGGTTTCCAGCAACATCTGGGGGACGCGGTCGAGCTCGGCGATTTCCTCGGGAGGCCGCAGTTCGGGTAGGTACTTTCGCAACAACCGGCGGTTGGCGATCGCATATGCCACCCCCGACGGCACCCGCAGGTTGTCTTCCAGCACTAGCCAGTGGCCGTCGCCGTCGCAGGCCAGATCGGTTCCGCTGATGTGCGCGTGCACGGTGTCACCGGCCAGTCGGCCGGTCGAACGGAACCCGGGCGCCCGGTCGAGGGTCTCCATGCCGATTACCCCGTCGGCGAGAATCTGCTGACCGGAATAGATGTCGCGCAGGAATGCGTCCAGCGCGCGGGCGCGCTGCCCGAGTCCGGCAGTCAACCGGGCCCATTCGTCCGCGGCAACCACGCGAGGCACCAGGTCAAGCGGGAACACCTGGGCGCGGCTTTGACCGGTGACCCGAAACGTGATGTCTTCGGCGCGCTGTTCCTGCTCGATAGCGCCCTCCCGGGACCGCAAGGCGGCCGCACCGAGACTCGCCATCGTCTCAAGCACTTCGGCGTAGGGGCGCCGCGGACGACCGCCGCCCACTGCTTCGTCGTAACTGGCGAACACGTCGGCTGCCAGGCCCTGGCCCGACCGGGCGGTGGGCTGGTAGCCGAAGAGCAGATTGCGATCGTCGCCGAGCGCCACACCGGCGCTCCGCCAGCCTTCGGCGGTCTCGGCTATCAACTGGTCGACAACGTCGGTGAGCCGGCCGCGGCGGCGCAGCGCGCGGCGCTGGCGCGCCGACGACGTACCGGCGACGAGTGCCTGCCGGGCCAGCTCGTCGGTGATCTCCCAGTCGCCGGTCGCCTCGAGCTGTGGACGCAACGAGCAGACCAGGTCGCGTACTACATCACCCGCGGGGCGGGCACGCGGCTGGCTGAGGTCGACTAGCACACCTTCTAGCCCGGAGCGCGCTGCACGCCACAGTGCGGCCCGGCCCAGCGTCGGTGCGCTCACCATCGGCGGCGCACCCGCCCGCAAGCCCTCGACCTCACGCTGCACCAGAGCACGAAATAGACCGGCTATCAACACGATGGTGTCCACCAACGGGCAGCTGTCGCATACCCGAAGTTCCAATGTCGGTGCCGCATTGGACGGGCGAACATCGAAGTAGACCATGCCGGGGTCGCTGATCACTCCGCTTGCGATCAGATCGGACACCAGCTTGTCGTACTCAGCAGCGGAATATACCGGTGGCGCAGGGCCGGTGGTGGGCCAACGCTGCCAGACCAGGGTGCGCGCGCTGGAGTAGCCGGTGTCGGCGCCGTCGGCCCAAAACGGAGAGCTGACGGAAAGGGCCAGCAGCGTCGGCAGGTGCGGTGCGATCCGGTTGGCCACCTTGACGGCGACGTCGCGGTCTTCGACCCCGACATGAACCTGGGTGCCGCAGATCAGCTGTTCGCGCGCCAACAGCTGGTAGTCGGCCAGCATCTGCCGGTACCTGGCGGTCTGGGTGACTTGCATTTCGGCCGGCACCGACAGCGGCATCGCGCCGGCCGCCACTACCCCGATGCCGAGTTCGGTTGCCGTGTCGACCAGCACGCGCCGATGGCGCACCAGGTCGTCGCGCAGGCCGTCCAGGGTGTCGAAAACCCCGCTACTGACCTCGACGACGCAGCACTGCAACTCGGCGACGAAGTCGTCGGACAGTACGTCCAGCAACTCGGGCGCGCGGGCGGTCAGGCGCCTCGTCTTCAGATCGACGAGGTGAAACTCCTCTTCGACACCCATGGTTCGCGGCGGCTCGCGTCGCACTCAGCAATGTTAAGCACAAGCGGAGCGTTCCGCTTCGTAACCGACGCCAAAACGTCTTTCCGCCCGGGGGCGACTTCAGTCCCGCCAACGGCGTTACCCAGCGGAAACAACGCGGAAACAATTATGGTGCCACCAGGAGGATTTGGCCCACCTCGCAGCAGGTTTGCCGAGAAGCCTTGACTGCCAATGTAATACAATGTAGATCGTCGTCTGGACAGCACTGTTCAGCGAATTACCAAGCGCGCTTATATGTTTCGGAGATTCCGAGAGCCGACAGGGTCCAGTGGGTCCGTTGCCGATCTCGTCGTCGGCAACCGCGGGGCCGTGGATTGGCTGGTGTCCTGCCACGTGTCTACCGCCGCGACGGGTCTTGTGCCGCGGCCGCCGGGCAAATAGCGGCTGCGGGTTCTGGCCGGGGCTCCCACCGCGATGTCGACGGTCAGCGCGGCGCTCGAGGGGGTTCACTCGCCGGTCTCCGGCGGCGCCCACGGCGCGCTGACGGGCCCGTCTCCGAAGCGCTGACCTGCGTAAACGGCCCGGTAAGGGATCAACTGGTATGTTCGCCGTTTGTCGCGGCCGTAGCGGGGTAAAGTCCGGGCATGACGGTACGACCGGCTACCCGCTATCCCGGCCCCACGATGGCCAGCCGCGTCAGATGGTTGCTGCGGGCGCGTCCCGCCGACTACATGCTGGCGTTAAGCGTTGCATCAGCTTCGCTGCCGGTGGTGGGTAAGCATTTGGAGCCGCTGGGCGGCGTGACCGCAATGGGCGTCTGGGGCTGCCGGATACTGCCGGAATTCGCCTCAACCACCGCCAAGGCGTGGCTCACGCCCGGTATCAGCGAGATCCGTCGCCGCGACCGCGACAAAACTCAAGCGGTCTCCGAAGCCGCGCTGCTCGGAATCATCCCCAGCGACGCCCTGGCCATCGACTGGCCCGCCCCGCGGCGGACCCCGCCGATTTGGCGGGCGCTGGAACATCGCCGCCACC